>PLXF01000163.1:0-3332 GCA_003151315.1 Parachlamydiales bacterium | reverse complement strand
CTCAAAAACCAATTATTGAATCACGGGAGGTGTAAGTCTCTTATAAGTAAGTTGTTGTGGTTTTTGCTACCCTAGCTGCAAATTATGGTCCAAATTTTGCCGATCATGTAGCACATGACCCCAGGAGCTTTTTATTAAAAATATTTGATAGGCATGGTGAGAAAAATNNGATATAAGGATGGACAGGATGAAAAAATGTTACGCCGCAAGGCGGCGATATAGTTTTTTTCATATTTTCTTATCCTGTCCATCCTTATATCCTGTTATTTCTCTTTTTTTCTCGCGTTGACCCCATCGCAAGATCTATTCAAATCTTTTTAATGAAGAGCCACTGCACCTGGCCCGGGTATAGGCACATAATTAATATCGTTTAATTCTCTATTGACTAATCTCACCTGTCTTGATTATTCTCAGTGACCTAAAAGTTGAGGAATTCCTTGAAGAAAAAAATCGCATTGCTTGGCTCTACAGGTTCGATTGGCAAAAGTACCCTGCAGGTCGTACGCCATTTGTCCACCGATTTTGCCATCTCTGCGCTGGCCGCTCACTCGAATATAGATCTTATCGAAGCGCAGGCGAAGGAATTCAATCCCAGCTTAATCGCCATTTATGACGAAACCAAGGCGTTGGAACTCAAAAGACGCTTGCCCGGCTTTCGGATCGAAGCGGGAATGGAAGGGTTGATCGCAGCCAGTACACTCGCCGAGGTTGATTTTACCATGTTGGCGATGTCGGGGACGGCCGGATTAGAGCCGGCCTTGGCGGCGATCGAAGCGGGTAAACAGATTGGGTTGGCTAATAAAGAAATTTTGGTTGCGGCCGGTGAATTAGTGAGTCGGCGAGCAAGAGAGAAAGGGGTAACGCTTCTTCCTGTAGATAGCGAGCATAGCGCCCTATTTCAGTGCTTGAGAGGGGAAAAGCGGGCCGATGTGCGCCGCTTGATTTTGACCGCCTCTGGAGGGGCTTTCCTCAATTGGAGCGAAGAGGCTCTAAAACGGGTGACTTTGGAGGAAGCCTTAGCCCACCCGAATTGGAAAATGGGCCCTAAAGTGACAATTGATAGCTCCACCTTAATGAATAAAGGGCTAGAAATGATCGAAGCTCGCTGGCTATTCGATATTGAGCCCGCACGGATTGATGTAGTTGTCCATCCCCAAAGTGTGATCCATAGTCTTGTTGAATATGTGGATGGTTCGATGTTAGCGCAGATGTGTGAGCCCGACATGATTTTGCCCATCCAATATGCCCTGACGTACCCTGAGCGGAGGCCCGGACTTCTCGCCCCCTTCGATTTTAACCGTTTTTCTACCCTCACTTTTTCCCCTCCTGATAAGAAAAAATTTACGTGTCTACAGCTTGCGATCGATGCATTAACAGAAGGGAAGAGCTACCCCTGTTTTCTCAATGGAGCTAACGAAGTTTTAGTTGAAAGATTTATCCGCAAAGAAATTTCCTGGACCGATATCGGAACGAAGTTGGAAAAACTAATGTCTTCCCACACGCCCTCAAATGTGTTAACCTTGGATTCGATTCTTTCGGTTGACCGCCATGCAAGAGAAATCGCCAAGCAGGTTTAAATGATTCAGATACTCCATATTTTCCTAGCCATCTTGGGCCTTGGATTTCTAGTTTTTATCCACGAATTAGGCCACTATTTTGTAGCCATCAAGACAGGAATGAAGGTTGAAGCGTTCGGAATCGGATTCGGAAAACCGATTTTTACCTGGGAGCGCAAAGGGGTGAAATGGCATATCTGTATGCTCCCCTTTGGTGGCTATGTCCGGATCGCAGGGATGCAAAAAGAGGGGGCGTTAGAACCCTCCGAAATCCCCGACGGCTTTTTTGGGAAATCTCCCTGGAAAAGAATTCAAGTGGCTCTTGCAGGTCCCGTTGTCAATATCGCATTTGCCTTTATTGTGTTTGTTGGGCTCTGGATGCTGGGCGGAATGAATCAGCCCTATAGCGAGCATACGCGCCGCATTGGTTGGATCGACCCCCAGTCAGCTCTCTATCTCCAAGGCGTTAGACCTGGCGATGTGATCGAAAAATATGACGGTCGTGATTTCGGCGGGTTAAAAGATCTGATGATTGCCTCTGTTATGCAGGGAAAAGAGACCCGCATCGAAGGGTACACCATTGATTACGACTCAGGCGATAAAACGCAATTCGACTACACCCTGAAAAAATATAGCGACCCGTTACAGAAAAAAGAGAAACTCCAGACGATCGGTGTAAAGGCTCCTGCTCAATATCTGATTTTTGACGAAAAGAGCTCCCCCAAGGGATCGCCCATTATAGAAAGTGGAATCCAATCCGGAGATCGACTTCTCTGGGCAGATGGAGAGATCCTCTTCTCTTACCCGCAATTGACCACTATAGTGAACGGCTCAACTGCTTTTCTTACGGTTCAACGAGGCGATCAGATTTTCCAAACAAAGGTGCCGCGCGTTCATATCGATGATCTGAAAATGAGCTCCTATGAGCGGGCAGAAATCGACGATTGGCAGCATGAGACAGGAATTAAAGGGCGCCTGCAGGATCTTTCGTTTGTCCCCTATACTTTGTCTCCCGATTGCCTAGTAGAGAGTCGGCTCAATTTTATCGTGAAGGAAGACCAGATCCGTTCTTTTGAGCAGTGCGAGCGATGCGCTTTGTTCAACCCTCTCCAAGAAGGGGATCGAATCTTAGCTGTTGATGGACTTTCTGTAAAAAATTCCTACGATCTACTCGAGCGGCTCCAGAAAAGGCACGTTCTACTCATTGTCGAAAGAGACCCGGCAATCGCCTCGTCGGTGGATTGGCAAGAGGCTGATCGGCAATTCGACCAATTAAATCTCTCCGATCTGCACGCAGTCGTGGGTGCTATCGGGACGAATCAATCGATCCCGTCTGCAGGAAATCTCGTTTTACTCTCTCCGATAGAGCCCCGTTCTTATGCTGACATGGCTATCTCTTCAGAAGAGAAGAGCGCCTTGGCGAAGCAGAATGAGCAACAGATTCGGCAGGTTGAGGAGATCAAAGATCCTCAGCAAAAAATAGAAACATTAGAGCAGCTAGAATTGCAGCAGCGGCGTCTAGTTTTAGGGGCTAACCTTCACGATCGGCAAGTGGCCTATAATCCAAACCCGATCCAACAATTTTCCGAGGTGATGGGGGATACTTGGCGCACAATGGCGAGCCTATTTACAGGACAACTCAACGCTAAATACATGTCGGGTCCTGTCGGTATTGTCCAGGTCGTGCAGAATAGCTGGTCTTACGGATTTAAAGCGGTTTTATTTTGGATGGCGGTCATTAGCCTTAACTTGGGCGTTGCCAATCTACTTCCTCTG
>PLXF01000195.1 GCA_003151315.1 Parachlamydiales bacterium | reverse complement strand
CGGCTTTGCAGCAAATTTTTCGCCTTCACTCGCGCCTTGTAATCGTACAATGGTCGCTCGTTCCAGGCAAAAAATTTGCGCAGCCTTCTTGCATATTCTATCAATAGAATTTTAAATCACTATATATACTGCTTCCGTTTCAAGCGGCTATACCTCTCGTGATTCAAGAATTGGCTTTTGAGGCGTTTATTTAACCAAGAAGTGGTTTTTAACCCCTTCTTGGTCAAATAACTCGACTAGTTTGGCCAAAGGCCAAACTAGTCGAGTTTAAGTAAAATATTTTTTGTAGTGGAGGATTTCTGCGGACAGTAAGGGGATGTTGAGGTGGTTTGAAGAGAGGCTATGCACTCTTTCGTTGCGACATTGGTACCAAGCCTTGCCTCCTATTTTTAAATAGGCGATATGCTCCTGAAGCCCATCGCTTCCTCGGCATTCGATAAATCCATGGAGATCATAATGGAAATTCAGCCCCGCCTCAAAAATTTGCTTCGGAATCAACCGGCACGATTTATTTTTGCTATTTTTGTGCACGTGGATAATGAGATCCGAAGAACCCGATCTAATTTTCTTGATAATAGCCAATCCCAGAGAACTCCCCTCTCCATTCCATTCATTAAATGTTAAAAAGGGAAGCTTGAGGCGCTCTACTGAGATTTCTTTTAAAATTGCATATACATTGAACTTTGTCTGCAAACAACAGCCGGGCAATAACTTCGCTATATAGGGGATCAAAACCCTGCCTTGCGCTAACGAAACGAGGAGGGCGCCTTCTTGATCCTGTTCATATTGGTCTATAAACCGCCTGAAGGGCTCCAAACATAAAGGAGCTATGATCGCTAAACTATCTTTTAGCGGCGATCAGCGAATCATTAATTGCATCAGGGCATTAATCCAACTGTAGGGACCGCAAGAGACCAACCCGATCGGATCTAAAGCCTTTTTTTTACTGAGCCGCAAAAAGGGGCGATCGATCAACTCTTCTACCAATTTTACCTCCCCTTTTTTCACAGGAGACAAAACAACCTTAAGAGCCACAACCGAGACTAACAAAGAACCAGGACCCCGATCCATTTTTAGCCGAGCAAACCCTTGCACTTTTTTATCCACCTCCCGATAAGCGTTTTCTTCCAAAGCTTCACCAAAATGGTCCATTTTCTCCCATTTTTCCTGGATAGAATGATAAGGCGTCGCCTGCAACAAAATCATAAAAATTTTAAAAATTATAAGTTAAGATACCTTAAATGTTTTTTGTTTATCTGACAACTTTTTCCTATTGCATATCCACTCGACTTTGCAACTTATTTAACCAGGAAGGGGTTTTTAACCCCTTCCTGGTTAAATAAACGCCTCAGAGGACAAATAGGCAGAGGCAATCGGGNNGCCCACATCGACCACGGAAAGTCGACCCTGGCTGATCGCCTATTAGAGCTGACCCATACAGTCCAAGCGCGAGATATGCAAGAGCAGTTTCTCGACAATATGGATCTCGAACGAGAGCGGGGCATCACAATTAAAGCGCGTCCCGTCACCATGGACTATCTCGCAAACGATGGGCAAGTCTACCGGATTAACCTGATCGATACTCCAGGCCACGTCGACTTTGCCTACGAAGTCTCCCGATCTCTCTCCGCTTGTGAGGGGGCTCTTCTCGTCGTTGACGCGGTGCAAGGGGTGCAAGCGCAAACTTTAGCCAACGTCCACCTCGCTATAGAACGGAATTTAGCAATCCTTCCCGTTATCAATAAAATCGACCTTCCCGCGGCCGATCCCGAAGCGGTAAAAAAACAGATCGAAGAGGTGATCGGCATCGACGCCTCACAGGCCCTTTTAATTTCGGCCAAAACAGGGATCGGTATTGCCCTTGTTTTAGAACGAATCCTAACCGACATCCCCGCACCCAAACCCGTTGAAGACAACCTCCTGCGCGCCCTCGTTTTCGATTCCCACTACGACCCTTATCGCGGCGTGATGGTGTATGTTCGCATCATTAGTGGAGAGGTGACCAAAAAATCGCTCATCCGCTTCATGGCGACCCACAAAACATTTGAAATCATTGAGGTGGGCATCTTTGTTCCTAATGAAAAACCTGCCGATATCCTTAGACCTGGCGAAGTGGGCTATTTCGTTGCGAATATTAAAAACACGGCCGATGTAAAAATTGGGGATACGATCACCTTACATAAAAATCCCGCATCAACTCCCCTTCCTGGCTTTAAACTGATCTCTCCTGTCGTCTTTGCCGGTATCTATCCGATCGACTCTTCTGACTTTGAAGCTGTGCGCGACGCCTTATTAAAACTGCAACTCAACGACTCAGCTCTTCATGTAGAACAAGAGAGTTCCTTAGCCTTAGGTTTTGGATTTCGCTGCGGATTTTTAGGCCTTCTCCATTTAGAAATCGTCTTTGAGCGGCTTACGCGAGAATTCAATCTCGATATCATCACGACAGCCCCTTCCGTTATCTATAAATTTACCCTCAATAATGGCGACACGTTAACCATCGACAATCCAGCCCGCTACCCAGATCCTGCCATGATCGACTTCGTAGAAGAGCCTTGGGTAAAAGTGCACATCATGACTCCCACCGATTACATGGGCGCCATTATGAGCTTAACGATGGATAAACGGGGAGAACTGCTGAAAACAGAGACGATGAGCGCCACTCACCTTCTCCTCACCTATCGCCTCCCTATGAACGAGATCATCACCGACTTTAACGACAAACTCAAATCGGTGACGCGAGGATACGGATCGTTTGATTATGAAAACGACACCTATGACCAAAGCGACATTGTAAAACTAGAAATCCGGGTCAATGAAGAGCCCGTCGACGCCTTTTCCTGCCTCGTACATCGGACAAAAGCAGAAGCTAAGGGAAGAGCGATTTGCGCTAAACTAAAAGAAGTTATCCCTCAACAGCTCTTTAAAGTACCTATCCAAGCGGCGATTGGCGGCAAAATTATCGGCCGCGAAACAATTAGCGCCATCACGAAAAATGTCACGGCCAAATGCTACGGCGGAGACATCAGCCGCAAGCGCAAGCTCTGGGAAAAACAGAAAGAGGGCAAAAAGAAAATGAAAGAAATAGGCAAAGTCAACATCCCTCAAAGCGCCTTCATGGAAGTCCTCAAAGCAGAATAAGTTTGCTCTAAACCTCCTCGTTAAAATATATTTTTAATTTCTTAACAAAACGAGGAGGGGTACATGAGCGTAGAACTCACTATTCGATTCAATTCCGTCAACCGATTGCCCGTTGTTGCCGACCCTCGGACCGCACCTGCTTATTTAAATACCGCCGATTTTTTTGACCGTTTTCCCGACTACGTCTCCACAAAATTAATGAAAGCGGGGATAAAGGGAGATGACGCTAAAAAAATCGAACGGTTTTTAATCGATCGGTACGAAGAAAATAGCCAAAAAGCTCTGTGCACAAAAACTGACCTCACCATTTCTAAATCCGATAGCAGCCTCCCCTATTCCTTTGTATTCGACCCCTCTGGCGAGGTGTATATAAAAGCCCATTTCCTCCAGTTTGTTAAGGGAACTTTAAAAATCAAAAAATTGGCCATCTCCGCCTTTTCGGGCATCCGTTACATTCGCCTTGTCGCTCATATAGACAATCCCGATATTAAGCCGGAAAAGGTTATTGAATACATGACAAACGAAGCTTCTATCCTGCAAAGTCTAAAAGGGATAAAAAGCATTGTGCAAATCCAAAAAATATCTAGAGGGATGACTAAAAAGGGGAAAGATCGATTCTCTTTATATGAGCAGGAATGCCCTCAAGGAGATCTCTTTGACAATCTGCAAAAACTAAACGACTCCGAGCGGTTACACATTGCCGATTGTCTGATTCAGGGAGTTAAAGAGCTCCATTCCCGCAATATCGTCCATCGCGATTTAAAACCTGAAAATATCTACTTACATGGAAAAGCACTTAAAGAAGCTGTGATTGGCGACTTTAATTTAGCGCTATATTTACCCTTAGAAAATGCAACGCCCGATATCAGTGGCACTCTCGAATATTTCTCTCCCGAGAAAGCACACTGTTATCTTGTTCAAAATTTCCCCAATGGCAGACAAGAGCGGCAAAGCGATATATGGGCGCTCGGATTTATCTTTCTTGATCTATTTTTCCCTACCTGCGCTTTCGGGCCCGAATATAATGCGATGTATGTAAATTGGAACCATTCGTCTAAAGAAAAAAAACTTCGTTTCTTAAAAAATCTAGCAAACCCTCATAGATTTGAACAGAATCAACAGAAATTTCTATCAAAACCTTGCGCCACAAAAAAGTTATCCAACCTCGTACATGGAATGCTGCAAATCGATCCCAATAAACGCTCCACCATTGACCAAGTGGCGGATCAGTGGAAAAAAATATACGCTTGAAAAATTCCCTAGCTTTATATTCATAAATCTATAAGATATCTTAAACGAAACAAAATAAAAGGCTTAAAAATGAGCTCACCTATTAGCCAGCCACCTCTCTATGGACTTTTACAAGAGAACCCCAGTCAAATGATCTCTCATCTCGAAGGTGCAGGCCTCACCCCTTTCGACGCAAAAAAAGTGTGCGATTTTGTCCAAAAAAGCATCCCTCTACTTCAAGGATTTTTCCAACAATATTGTGCCGCAACCATTAGCCGCAAACATAGCACCCTACCTGTCACTTTAGTCTGTACACCTACAGAGGTTTATGTCCATCTTAAGGGCGTTAAAGGCTCCTATTTAAAAGGGGCGATAAAAACGGCAAAGGAAGCTATTTCCTTATTTACAGGAACACACCTAAAACGATTAGTAGCCCATCCTAATCTATCGAACGCCGATCATTTTTCCGTGGAAAATTCCATACACCTCGAATACACTATGCTTCACGAATTAAAAGGACTAAGAGGTGTAGCCACTCTCTTCGATGGCATAGAAACTATAAATAGCAAGGGGATCCCCACCTTCAATTTATATGAAAAAAATTATCACCTAGGTGATCTATTTGAAAAGTACGCAGAACTTCCGATAAAAAATAAGTTAGAGATTGCAGAAGACCTTATTTGTGGCCTTTATCATATCCATTCTCACGACATCGCTCACCGAGATTTAAAATTAGATAATGTTTTTCTGGAGAAACTTGAGGGGGGAAGCGTAGCAGCGGTGATCGGCGATTTTAACCTAGCTATAAAAAGTAATCCCTCAACACCGGTGAAAACTCTAACAGGAACTCTTGACTATCTCGCTCCCGAAAAGCTCTACCATATCCGCCATTCACTCCCTTGGCATAGCCACGACGAAATCGTTGCTGACGTGTGGTCATTAGGCCTTATTTTGGATCTATTGCTATTTCGCATTAGAGGAGCTCCCGCAGCTATAGCGTATACATGGTCAACTTTGAACGATCGGTCCAAACTCACTCACCTGATAGGCCTAGGAAATACCCAAAAAATCGAGGAGCTACAGGAGTCATTCTTTTCTAAGCCGGAAGACCATTTTCCCCTCGACTGCCTTATCTACGGAATGCTCCGACTCGATCCTCGTGAGCGGCTCACGAGCGAGCAAGTTCTAACCCTTTGGCCTCAAGTCAAGGCTGAGTGTGTGTTGGTCATCTCAGCACTAGAATCGCCGGACTAAACGGTATAGGAACTAGAGCTCACATCGCCCCCCTTGCCAGTCCAATTTGTATGAAAAAACTGACCGCGGGGTTTGTCGATTCTCTCATACGTATGGGCGCCAAAAAAGTCCCGTTGGGCTTGCAGGAGATTCGCTGGGAGCACTTGCGTTCGGTAGCCATCAAAAAAGGAGAGCGCTGTGCTAAAGCAAGGGAGCGCGATTCCCATTAAAGCCCCTTCCGCCACAACTTTGCGCCAAGAAGGGGTAGCTCGGGTAATCTCACCGATAAAAAAGGGATCCAAAAGAAGGCTACCCAACCGAGGATTGTGATCATACGCCTGCTTAATTTTTCCTAAAAATTTACTTCTAATGATACAGCCACCACGCCACAATAAGGCGATCGACCCGAAATCAAGATTCCATTTATTCTCTTCGGAAGCGCATTTCATCAACATAAACCCTTGCGCGTAGCTGATGATTTTCGAAGCGTAGAGCGCATCAGAGATTTGGCGGCAAAACACCCCTTTTTCCTCGCCCCTTTTGTGAGTCGGCTCTGCGTAGTGTTTACTCGCCTCCATCCGGTCCTCTTTTAAGGCCGATAGGCATCGAGCAAATACAGCCTCTCCAATCAAAGTGAGCGGCATCCCTCGATCGAGCGCATCGATCCCGGTCCATTTGCCCGTCCCTTTTTGTCCTGCGACATCGAGAATTTTATCGACGAGAGGATGGCCATCCGTATCATTTTTGGAAAAAATCTGCGACGTGATTTCAATGAGATAACTATTCAGAGGCCCCTTGTCCCAATCGGCAAACGTAGAGCTAAGTTCGCTACTCGATAGATGAGCGCCCCGCTTTAATAGATCGTACGCCTCGCAAATGAGCTGCATGTCGCCATACTCGATCCCGTTATGGACCATTTTCACATAATGGCCAGCGCCCCCTTCCCCTACCCATTCGCAGCAAGGAGCTCCATCGTCGGAGCGAGCGGCAATCGCTTGAAAAATTTCCTTCACATGGGGCCATGCCTCAGGATTTCCTCCAGGCATAATGGAGGGTCCATGCCGAGCCCCCTCTTCGCCGCCAGAGATCCCTGCGCCGACAAACAAAATCCCCTTCTCTTTGAGAGCCTCGTAGCGCCTTTGGCTATCGGGAAAATGGCTATTGCCTCCATCGACAATGATATCGCCCTCTTCCAAATGGGGGACCAATTGGTCGATAAACTCATCAACCGGATCGCCCGCTTTCACCATTAACATAACGCGTCGGGGCCGTTTTAACTTCGAGACAAAAGTGGGTAAATCGTGAGCGCCAACGATCGATTTGCCCTTAGCGGGCCCTTGAAGAAATTCATCGACTTTCGAAGTGGTTCGGTTGTAAACAGCTACAGTGTAGCCATGGTCCGCCATATTTAAAACTAAATTTTGACCCATGACTGCGAGGCCGATTAGGCCGATATCCGACTGCGATTGTGACATAAATGATTCTCCTCAAAAAGGGGGATTATACGACCCAGAACCGATTGTTGTCACGTTGGGCATAATTGACGACAAGCCTGTTACTTTTCTCTATGCCTTTCAAGCGGTCCAGTATATACTGGACCGCTTCGTTTCTCTTATTATGTCCTCGTAGCTCAGCGGATAGAGCGGTCGCCTCCTAAGCGACAGGTCGTGGGTTCGACTCTCGCCGAGGACGATTCTAAAAGTTATACACAAGTGAGGCAGTTGCAAAATCCCGCCCTTGGCGGAGCTTTGTAAAAGCAAAAAGTCCCTTCAAGTATGCCAACCCAGAGTATTTTGAAAACAACAGCTAAAGTAGCCGCCCACCAAGACACATAACAATAAAAAAAATCACGAACATTAACTTCCATCTTTCTTTCTTACTCTCAGTTTTCCAACGTTTTTCAAAATAATCCGCAAACGGAATACTGGCAGTGGCCATGATGGCACAGCTAATCAAGCCAACCGCCCACTTTACTAAAAACCACTTGATGTCAGACGACCTTTTTACCTCAAAAAAATCACTTATGATTATTCTCTCGGCGAACAGTATAAATCTACATGAAAATTTTATGGAATTGTATTTTTTCGCCACATAGAACATAGGCGATATTCGTTACGCCGGCGGTATTTTCCAGCAGCTTAAGATAGTACTCTTTATACTCGGCCACCGTGCAGTTATCTTCTGGTTTTTTTAACCCTAAGAAAGTCAAATCGGCATTTTTAGATTCCGCAGCGAGGGTTGCGAAAAATTGCACCTCAGGATCGATCAGCGACTCAAAGGCAAGCCCCTTAATCCGCAATTTCAACCGATATTTATCAAATTGAGTCAATAGATGAGCATTTTGCTCTTCATCTTTGGCGATCGCTTTAATGCAAATTTTCGAGCGAGGCCATAATTTACTCTGATGGAGCAAATAGGCAAGGGCTAAACTTAATTCAAAATTGCCAGGATACTTCCCTCTCCACCACAAATTGATCTGCTTATCTTTCCGAGAGGCGTCGCTGTATAAATAGTCTTTTTGGCTATCATCTTTGAGCAAGATGATGTTTTTTTCCTGCCTGTGGGTGTCGAGCAACAACTTGACAAAAGAATCGATATCAAATGACGAAGAAATGGGCAATACAACCGTGTTCGGCTTTAAAAATCCAAAGCCATAATTCTTAATTACCTGACGCACTCCCTCAATCGGACTCTCGGCTTGGTTGGCGTGAATGTAAGAAGGGATTTTGTACGCTTGTAGATCCAACTTCATATTGGCCTGAGTTGACTCAACCACCCCTTCCGAATCGACTCCTGTCGCAAAGGTAAGAAACCCTTTTTCTTGATTCAACGCGTGAGAAAAAAAGGCGAGGTTTTTATTCACAACCGGATGATCGAATATCGTCAGGATATGGGGCCGCCAGCTCCGCGCGCTCTGCTTCACGGTACTTAATTTAACAACCCCTTTTTGGACAAAATAGGAGAAGATCCCGTGCCTTATATCTTCCCAATCGCCGATCATGTTTCTCTTGGCTGACCAAAAGCAGAGGACGCAAACAAAGAGTAGAACGATAAAAGTCGCGCCCGGATTAATCATAAACATGGTGATGAAGCAGCCAATTCCTCCAATGAGAGGAACAAAAGCGGGAATAGACAAAGAGGGGCGCCAGCTTGGATTTTTAATAAACGCTTCAAAAAAGGCGATAAAGTTAATTAACCCATACGAAACGAGGCACGACATCGTTAAAGTAGGGATAATCTGATTAATATTCACGGCCACTGTAAGTGCAATCGAAATCAGATACATAACCAAAGTTGCCACTCGCGGCTGCTTACTAGGGCCGTACCCTTTAGAGAGAAACCGGGGTAAGATCCC
>PLXF01000004.1 GCA_003151315.1 Parachlamydiales bacterium | reverse complement strand
GCGCTACAGCGCCATACCGTCCTCTTTACGCTTTCAGCTCGAATACATTGAGCCGCCGGGGGCAAAAATGTTGATGAAGCCCCAGATTGTCGTGGGAGAAAACGCGTTGAATTTAGAAGATGCGGTCCTCTTTGAATGTGCGCAGCCGGGGATGATCTACCAAGATGCCTATTACCGCTTTGCGCCGATCATCAAACGGATGTCACTACTCAATTTAGGGCAGATCCGGGATATGACGATCCCCGAGCCGTTATTTGGTACATTTGTAGAAAATGCCCTTCCCGAATTGAAACGATTTGCCGAAGTTGCCAACTTAGACATCATCGATCGATTTGTGACCTTTCCGTTTACGGGAAAATTGGAGGCGCGCTGCCACCTCTCCTATCTCGATGGGGAATTGGAAGCGGCCCTCTTTTTCACTTACGAAGGGCAAGAGGTTCCCGCTTCTGCGTCGCGCCTTACCTTTGATGAGATCAAATCGTTTGCCAAAGAGCCGGGGGTTTTAGCGCGCAATCTCGTCGAAGAGCGGCAAATTGTTGAAGAACTGTTCCAAGATTTTGTCTACAATCCGCAGACCGCCACCTTTGTCGCGAAAACCGAGAAAAAAATCGTCGAGTTTATGACGGGGGTGATTCCGCGCAACCAGCACCGGATCCATTTTGAGTGCCCCCAAAATCTCCTCGATCAGTTTATCTATGATGAATCGACCTTCAAGCTGGCTCTCGATGCGAGTGAGACGGTTGGCTACTACGATATCGATTTACAGGTAAATGGCGCTCTCAAAGGGGTGAAGCTGGAGCTTTTGTGGGAATGCCTCGCTTCCAAGCGCTCCTATTTGGAACTCGATGCTAAAGGTGTCCGCTCGAAAGAGATGACCCCTCGCTTTTCAAAAATTTTGGTCCTCGATCTCGATCGGATCTCCAAGCTTGTGCAGCTATTCGACGAGCTCGGCATTAAGAAATTGGATGAGCACAAAGAGCGAAAACCGCTGTGGAATTTAGCGACGATCGACCCGAGAGCTTTTGATGGTCTTCCTGTCGATTTCCGAATGTCAGACGCTCTGCTCCAAATCCGCAGCCAGATGTTAGGGGAAATTGTCCTCACCCCTTCGCCCATTCCGAAAGAGCTCAATGCACAATTGCGTCCCTACCAGACAGAAGGGGTGTACTGGCTCGAACGGCTCCGCTCCATGTATCTCAACGGGATTTTGGCCGATGACATGGGACTCGGAAAAACGGTTCAGGCGATCGCAGCCATTACGCAAAACTACAATAAGAATAAAGAGGCGAAAGCCCTCATCGTATGCCCCACCTCTCTTCTCTATAACTGGAAGGAGGAGCTGAACAAATTCAATCCGAAATTGCGCGCGATTGTGATCGACGGAATTCCTACACAAAGGAAAAAGTTGCTCACGAAACTCGGCGACTACGATGTGATCATCACCTCCTATACGCTCCTCCAAAAAGATATTGAAACGTATAGCCAAACGCCCGTTTCTTATGCGATTTTGGATGAGGCGCAGCACATCAAAAATAGGGGAACGCGCAATGCCAAATCGGTGAAGATGATCCAAGCGGCCCACCGCCTGATTTTGACCGGTACGCCGATCGAAAATTCACTCGAGGAGCTCTGGAGCCTCATGGATTACCTCATGCCGGGCTTCCTCAGCACGTTCGACCGCTTCTTGGAAAAATATATCCGCGTCGGCGGCACTTTACAATCGCAAAATATCGAATACTTACGTAAAAAAGTATCCCCCTTTATTTTGCGCCGCATGAAAACCGACGTGCTCCACGATCTGCCTCCCGTATCGGAGATCGTCTACCATTGCCAACTATCCGATGTGCAGCAAGAGCTCTACAAATCGTATGCAGCGTCAGCGCGAGACGAATTGGTCAAATTGGTCGAGCGCGATGGGTTCGACAAGGTGCAAATCCATGTCCTTGCGACCTTGACACGACTCAAACAGATCTGCTGCCACCCCGCTATTTTTGCCAAAGAGAAGGCGGAGATCGGGGATTCGGCCAAATACGATATGCTCCTCGAGCTTTTACAAACACTTGTCGAAAGCGGCCACAGAACGGTGATTTTTAGCCAGTACACTCGAATGCTCCAAATTATGCGGGAAGATTTCGAACAGCGCGGCATTCCGTTTTCTTATCTCGATGGATCGACAAAAAACCGGTTAGAGATCGTGAAAGAGTTCAACGAAAACACCAAAACTCCCGTTTTCTTGGTTTCTCTTAAAGCGGGCGGTACCGGTTTGAACTTAGTAGGCGCGGACACAGTAATCCATTACGACATGTGGTGGAATCCCGCTGTAGAAAACCAGGCGACCGATCGGGTCCACCGCATTGGGCAGAAAAATTCGGTTTCGTCGTACAAGTTAATTACGCTTGGAACAATCGAAGAGAAAATTGTCGAGATGCAGCGGCNNGTGAGCTGCGATGATGAAGCCATTGCGAAATTGACTTGGGAAGATGTATAGGAACTCTTACAAACTTGAGATTATGGAACAATCAACGACAGATCGGATAAAACAGTCTCTGGGCGATGTAAAATCGATCCTCATGAAGAAATTTAACCGGCTGTCGGGAATTTTTTCGAGCGATATCGGGATCGACTTAGGCACAGCTAACACTCTGGTCTTTGTTCGCGGCAAGGGGATTGTCCTTGCAGAGCCCTCTGTCGTGGCTGTCGATTCACTCACTAACGAAGTTTTAGCGGTTGGCCACAAAGCAAAAGCAATGTTGGGAAAAACCCCGCGCAAAATCCATGCCGTTCGCCCGATGAAAGATGGGGTGATCGCCGATTTTGAAATCGCCGAAGGGATGATTAAAGCCCTCTTAAGACGGGTTACGCCCTCACGCAGCCTCTTCCGCCCTCGTATTTTAATTGCCGTCCCTTCAGGAATTACAGGCNNATGATCATCGATATCGGCGGCGGTACGACAGAAATTGCGATTATTTCTCTCGGCGGTATCGTCGAGTCCCGTTCGCTCCGGATTGCAGGCGATGAGTTTGACGATTGCATCATGAATTACATGCGTCGAACCTACAATTTAATGATTGGTCCCCGTTCAGCGGAAGAGATCAAAATGACCATTGGTTCTGCCTATCCTCTCGGCAATAATGAGCTCGAGATGGAGGTGCGTGGCCGCGATCAGGTGGCTGGACTTCCGATTACAAAACGGATCAATTCTGTTGAAATTCGGGAATGTCTTGCCGAACCGATTCAGCAGATTATCGAAAGCGTTAAGTTAACCTTAGAAAAATGCCCACCCGAATTAGCCGCCGACCTTGTTGAAAGGGGGATGGTTTTAGCAGGTGGTGGCGCATTGATGAAAGGGCTCGACAAAGCGCTCATTAAAGAGACGGGACTTCCTGTCTTTGTCGCACCGAACCCGCTCCTCGCCGTTTGCCTTGGCACCGGTAAGGCGCTCGAATATCTCGATAAATTTAAAAAGAAACGCCTCCTATAAACGGGCGCCCTTTCGGTAAATTCCATGCAAAATATCCCCCGCCAGTGGACTGAAAACGGGACTCTCAACCGGTGGATCGATGAGATCGCCTCCCTGTGCCGCCCTTCCCACATCCATCTATGCGATGGAAGCGATGAGGAGTATGATCGATTGGCAAAGACCCTCGTCGATGCAGGAAAACTTACCCTTTTAAACCCCGCAAAAAGGCCGCATAGTTTTTGGTGCCACTCCCATCCAGACGATGTAGCGCGAGTTGAAGAGAGCACCTTTATCTGTTCTTTACGGGAAGAAGACTCAGGCCCTACCAACCATTGGAAAGAGCCTGCCGAGATGCATCGTCATCTGCACACCCTGTTTTGTGGCTGTATGCAAGGGAGGACGATGTATGTCGTTCCCTACTGCATGGGCCCTATCAGCTCTCTCTTTTCAGTAGTCGGTGTGGAGATAACCGATTCGGCCTATGTCGTTCTCAACATGAAGCTAATGACCCGAATGGGAAAACCCGCGTTAGAGCATCTTGAAGGGGGATCGTTTGTTCCCGGTGTCCATTCTGTAGGGGTTCCTCTAGCAGAAGGGGAAAAAGATCTTCTTTGGCCCTGTAATCCTCAAGCGCGTTGCATTGTCCATTTTCCCGAAGAGAGGAGCATCTGGTCTTATGGCAGCGGATATGGGGGCAATGCTCTTTTGGGGAAGAAGTGTTTAGCTCTGCGGATCGCCTCCGCTATAGGCCGCGACGAAGGGTGGCTCGCGGAGCATATGTTAATTTTAGGGATTACCAGTCCGCAAGGGGAGAAAAGATACATGGCTGCCGCTTTCCCGAGCGCCTGTGGTAAAACGAACCTCGCCATGCTTACCCCCTCCTTACCCGGCTGGAAAATTGAGTGTGTAGGAGATGATATTGCCTGGATCCATGTGGGCCGAGACGGCAGGCTCTATGCGATCAACCCCGAAGCGGGCTATTTTGGAGTAGCCCCTGGCACCTCTATGAAAACCAATCCCAACGCGATGCGGACAATCCAAAAAAATACGATTTTCACCAATGTAGCTCTCACTGCCGATCACGATGTATGGTGGGAGGGGATTAATGGCGAGGCTCCCGAAGGGTTAACCTCCTGGCTCGGAGAAAAGTGGAATCCCTCTAAAGGAGCCGCCGCGCAACCCAACTCCCGGTTTACCGTATCGGCGAAACAAAATCCGATTTACGACACAGAAGCCGACAATCCTCAAGGAGTGCCGCTCTCAGCTATTATTTTTGGCGGCCGCCGCAATTCGGTTATCCCCCTCGTCTACGAAGCGCTTTCGTGGGAGCACGGGGTGTTTATGGGGGCGAGTATCTCTTCAGAGACGACAGCGGCGGCTAAAGGGGATTTAGGAAAGCTCCGCCACGACCCGTTTGCGATGCTCCCTTTTTGCGGGTATCACATGGGAGATTACTTCAGACATTGGCTTGAAATGGGGCAAAAAACAGCGCCAGAAAAGTTGCCTCGCATCTATACGGTCAACTGGTTTCGAAAAAGTTCTGACGGCCATTATATGTGGCCCGGATTTGGAGAAAACGCCCGCGTTTTGAAGTGGATTTTCGAAAGAACAGCAGAAGAAGCGCCCGCCCAAAAAACGGCCATTGGTTATTTACCGACAGAGTTAGATGTCTCTCATTTATCTCTTTCGCAAGAACACATGGAAAAGTTGCTCGAGGTCGATAAAGCGGCCTGGCTTCAAGAAACCGAGGGGCTGGCCGCCTACTTCAAACTATTTGGCCAGAAAATGCCAGAGGCTCTTTTAGGAGAGTTGAAGGAGTTGCGGGAACGCCTAGAAAAGTAGGGCACAGGTAGAGGTTTAGAACTCTGTGGTTAACCCGAGAGTAATCGTTTGGTGTTCGTGGAAAGCTCCAGCGCCGCCATACGTTCTATCGGGGGTGTCTGGCCTTTTTTGTGTCGTAATCCCAAGCGCCTTATTGAACCTTTCATACTCGTAATCCATCGTGTAGTAGAGACTCTTCCATAAGTTCCACTCCACCTGTCCGCCGACTGTCCAATAGCTGCATCTGGAAAAATCGCTGTCAAAAATGATCTGCCGATAAAAGTGGATGTCCCGATCTTGCATAGCGGCTGTTGTTGATCCTTTTCCAAAAAGGACGACTTTTAACATTTTGTTCAAATTCCACCCTATTTGCAGCCCCTGGTAGGGGATAGAAAAGCGCTGGCTATAAAAAATGGCCCTATGCATATCGGGATCCCATCCCTTATGAGTCCCTGTGCCGTAGTTATAGACACTGCCAAAACTATCCCAAGCGATAAACAAGTGCTCATACCCTATAAGCCATCGCACTATCAAAGTGCTTTGATTTTTCTTAATTGAAAAAAAATCGTAGCCCATTTCTGCGACAAGTTCATAGGCCTTTTCAATGCGAGACTTATGAACCGAGATATCGGTTAAAGTTTTAATGGAGGTTTCATCTTGCCAGTCTCTATCGATCATGGTCGTATTATTCGCGGCCATTTTCCCCCACCCTTTAATGGAGAGATGGAGAGTATTTGCCAGTAGGCTTTTGCTGATTTTAGCGCCCATGGCCCACAAATTGGGGATAAACCAATCGAGTTGGCTGAGTCGATAAACCTCTCCCGATTCCGCGCGTACATAGACAATCTCTCCGCTTTTCCCATTGACATGGCCCGCATACAGACGCACATCGAGCCAAGGCTCTGCTTTTTGCGTTTCAGAAGAGTCCGTCATCTTCAGCGGAACGTCGGCAAAAGGGGAAGATTGTAAAGAGGAGGCCAGCTCCTCTTTGCCAAGGGATAGATAGTTTGGTTGACTTAAGGTTGAGGGGCTAGGCTCTAGTCGAGCTGCCCGTTCCGTATTTTCGGCAAAGCAGAGAATACAAGGTATAAGAAGAGGTAGGAAAAAACGATGTTTCATTGTAGGCTCGCGACAGTTTGGAAAAATATTTAACCAAACTTCGCAATAACAGGCAAAATAAAAAGGCGGTCCTCCTTCTTAGGAAGGGGATATATAGTGGTTCCACTTGAATCGCACCCCCAGCAAACCGATTCTTGAATCACGAACGGTATAACACGGAACATTTGGAGTAGACTTCCAAGTTTGGCTATACAATTTGGAGTGCACTCCAAAGTAGGAGAATGTAAAAAATAAAAAACCCCAATTCTATTCGGATGTTGTTGCATCTCAATAGGTTGGGATTTTTGGGTCTTTAGTAGGAGAAGATCTCTTCAGTTTTGAAGAAGAAGGCGATCTCTTTTTTGGCGTTATCTACGCTGTCGGAGCCGTGAACGGCGTTGCGCTGCACATCGGTGCCGAAATCGGCGCGGATAGTGCCTGGCTCAGAAGCGGAACCGATGATCTGCCGATTAACGGCTACGGCATCGGAACCCTCCAACACTTGGACTAAAACGGGGCCAGAGGTCATAAACTTGACGAGGTCGGCGTAGAACGCTTTGTCTTTGTGGACGGCATAGAAAGCCTTAGCTTGCTCAGTTGTCAGGCGCACCATTTTAGTGGCCACGACTTTGAGTCCGCCGTTTTCTAGATATTCGGTGATCTCTCCGATTTTGTGGTGCTCCACAGCATCGGGCTTGATGATCGATAAGGTCTGCTCTTCAGCGAAGGCAAACGAGGCGATTGCTAAAAATAGGGCAATGATCCGCATATTATACCCGTTGGAAAATTTCGTTAGGTTTGAAGAAGAAGTGGATTTCGCTCTTTGCATTCTCAGAGCTATCAGAACCGTGAACGGCGTTGCGCTCGATATTGGTGGCGTAAAGCTTGCGGATGGTTCCGGGCGCGGCGTTCGCGGGGTTGGTCGAGCCCATCACTTCCCGCAGGCGGGCGATAATGTTCTCGCCCTCCAGGACCATCGCCAGCGCGCGACCGGAACTCATGAAGTTGGTGAGGCTTTGAAAGAAAGGCTTGTCGCGATGAACGGCGTAAAAGCCCTCAGCTTCCTTCTTGGACAGACTGACCAGACGCGCCGCCACGATCTTGAATTGGCTGGCTTCGAGGATCTTGATAATGTCCCCGATGTGGCCGGCGGCCACGGCGTCCGGCTTGATGATCGTTAAGGTTCGTTCGGTTGCCACAGTTCTCCTTAGATTATGAATTATACATTTTGAATTCTGCTCTAATGAATTATGAATCAGGGATTGAGGAGCCAACACCAGGAGAAAAGCCACTTTGGACTTTCTCAATTCATAATTCACAATTTCTTCGCCATCGTCTCGCCGATCAGCGCCGGACTGGGGGCCACGGTGATCCCGGCGGCATCTAGCGCCGCAATCTTGTCAGCCGCCGTGCCTTTCCCGCCGGATATGATGGCGCCGGCATGGCCCATGC
>PLXF01000029.1 GCA_003151315.1 Parachlamydiales bacterium | reverse complement strand
GATTTATGACCGTTTTGGCGCGCCTCAAAAACCAATTATTGAGTCACGAGAGGTATATAGGCGATTGAAACGGAACTACTATATACTCTAGACCCCATTTTCTAATTTCTTATTTATGCTACTCAAGGAGTTGTTTATCGAGGAGTAATTGGTGGCGAAGCACATCATAAGGCAGATCCTGCAAAGCCACTTCAAGATCAATCGCTAAGCTAGCGGCTGTTGCAGCGGACTGCCCCAAAATCATTAATATTGGTTCTACACGTACCGAACCATAACCCACATGGGAGGCGGAAAGACAAACAGGAACAAGTAGGTTTGCACATTCATGTCGCGAAGGTACAATTACCTGGTAACTGATGGGATAAGGTTTTAAAACCTTTATGAACTCCCCCCCCCTCAATCTCCAGAAAACCATTTGAATTCACAACGTACTTAATCGCATGAGAGTCCATAGCGTAGTAAGCCAGTCCTATGCTATCTTCTACAAGGACGTTTCCTAAAGCCATTTGTTCAGTGATGACGAGTGGGGAAACCATACGCCTCGTTTCGCGCATATAAAGCAGGTAAGGCCAGTTATTGTTGTCTACAAACTCATCTTTCGAAAGCCCCCAAGGAGCATAGTGTGCGCGTATTTCGGCAGGCACCCGTGGATGGTTTTGTAGAGTCCACGCTAGGCCACGTTGCCATTGCTCATGTTTCAGGGCAATTTCTTTACGGGTTTCATAATCGGCTTCAGGATAGTTCCAGCTCATTCCCACATAATCGGTGGAAACTATGCCACAATTATTGGAATCGGTTTTACGATTGGGGACAAGATCAAGTTTGAAAAAGGGACCTGGATTTGCGCTCGCTTCAATAGCGCGAAAAAGGATTTCATATTGACTTTCATCATATCCCTCGGGTTTTTCAATTTGTACGCGGTTTTCAGGGATATCCGTTAGGCACATACGATAATTGTAGGCTTGCACTCCGCTGTCGCCTTCTCCTTCATTTCCTCCTGAATATGGATACACTCTTGGTAATAAGCCGCTTTGCGGATTTCCTTTGACTAGAAAAGCATCTATTAAAATAGGGTTTTTTTTTGTATAGGAGCTGTCGATGTGGATTCCGTTAGAGGTTTCTTGGTATTGACTGTTAGGTTCTCGGCCAACGGTATAGGAAACATTCGATGAAGCCATAAGGTCGCCTTCATAGGTTGTGTCGATAAACATTTTGCCATTGAATGTAAGACCCGATTCCATAACAATTTGCACAATGCGCTGACCCTCTAATTGTACGCCGCTACCCCTGTTAAGCCGTTCGTTGTATATAACGGGAACCTTAGCTTCAGCAATCATTGCATTAAAAATTTTTTCGCCTACGCTTGGCTCAAGTGTCCACATGACATGTTCATCTGGATGGAAATGAAAAAGCTGACCTTTAATCGGATATTTTGTTTCCCATATCCAGGATGAATCAAGTAGGTAATATTGCCAAACCTGATTAAAATATTTCCAGGCCAATCCACCAATTGTTTTGCTAGTTTTCACATCCACCCAGCTCAACCCACTACTGGTCATGCCTCCAAGATGTTTCCCTGGTTCTATTAGTACCACAGACTTACCCATGTTAGCTGCTTGCACAGCTGCCAATACGCCCGCCGAAGTTCCCCCATAAATCACAATATCATATGACTGTGGGAGATTGGCTCCGTAACTTTTTGTGAAAAAAGAAAGACATACAAAAGTATAAAAAACAGACAATTTTAAATTTATTTTCATCACAATTTTCTCCAAATTCTGGGGATTAAGAGGCCGTCAAATCATATTTGAATCACGAGCGGTATAGCCAACATTCTCGAGCTATTTCAAAGGTCTCCTGTGTGTGGATGAGGAGAACTTGTACGGTTGAACGGGAAGTGGAAAGGGGAGTATCCAAAGGCTGTTTGTATCCATTTTTTTCTGTGTTGAGTTCTACCCCTAAAAAATGGAGATCTTCACAAACGCGTTCGCGAATAAGGGAGGCATTTTCTCCGATGCCTCCTGTAAAAACTAGCGTATCGATGCCTCGTAAAGAGGCGGCCATAGCAGCGATCGATCCGGTCAGTCGATGCAGATAGATATCTAAGGCTAGAAGTGAACGAGAATCCCCCTCGCTTCCTTTTTTTATAACGTCTCTCATATCTTCTGAATGGCCCGAAATACCGAGGAGTCCCGATTTTTCGTAGAGATCGTGGGCTAGTGATTCGGCCGTTTTTTTCTTTAACAAATAGAGTAAGACTCCGGGATCGACGCTTCCTGAGCGGGTATCCATCATCAACCCCTCTAAGGGCGTAAAGCCCATCGTGGTATCGATGCTTTTCCCCCCTTCTACTGCGCATAAGGAAGCTCCCGCTCCCAAATGGCAGATCACCTGTTTTTTTCCCTTTGCCATTTCAGAAGCTCTTCGAGAACAATACTGGTAGCTAATTCCGTGAAATCCGTAACGGACGATCCCTTGCTCCACCCATTCGTAAGGTCCTGGATAAATGGAGGCGCATAGAGGCATGGTCTGATGAAAGGTGGTATCGAAAACGGCTATTTGTGGTACGGCGGGGAATGTTTTTTCCCCCATTTCGACCCCTTCTAAATCGCTTAAATTATGGAGAGGCGCCCATTGGGCGGCCGCGCGGATTTGCTCTTTCACATAGGAATCGATAAGAGTGGTTTTCGTGCAGTTTTTCCCTCCATGAACAATTCTATGCCCAATCACATCGGGGCGGTGGGAGCAGGACAGGGCCAGTTTTTCCCAGACCGATCGCTTATCTGTTTTTTTCCAATCGAGACTTTTTTCCCACAGAGGCTCTGTATGCTCTTGGGGCAAATGATCGAACTGAAAGAGGGAGCATTTTAGACTGCTCGACCCTTGGTTGAATACAAGGATTTTCATCTTATTGAGGGCATGGAAACCCAGTGCTTTAGCTCTGGGAGGAAATGCCGTTCCTGTGTTATAGTTTTTATTTTCTCGGTCACCTTTTCCACGACTGACCGATTGTCGTGACGACATAATCTAAACCCCATCGGGACTTACCGAGTCTGTTGGCANNTTCCTTTAGGTAGGTAGTTGTTTACATTACTTTCTTGTCTCATTTCTTCGGATTTGCTAGAAGAAAAAAATATGCATACAGACCTCCTATCCAAAATGGACGCTTATTGGCGAGCGGCCAATTATCTCTCTGCAGGGCAGATCTATCTTCTCAACAATCCTCTTCTTAAAACTCCTTTGACGTTAGCGGATATAAAACCCCGCTTACTGGGGCATTGGGGGACGACGCCTGGCTTAAATTTTATCTATGTCCATTTGAATCGGATCATACGACAAAACGATTTGAATCTAATTTTTGTCACAGGTCCAGGGCATGGAGGACCGGGCGTTGTAGCCAACACTTACCTCGAAGGAACCTATTCGGAGTTCTATCCTACTATCACCGAAGATGCGGAAGGGATGGGAAAACTCTTTAAACAATTCTCCTTTCCTGGAGGAATCCCTAGCCACGCCGCTCCCGAAACGCCCGGATCGATTAATGAAGGAGGCGAGCTCGGCTACTCATTAGCGCATGCTTATGGAGCTGTGTTTGATAATCCCGATCTGATCGCTGCTTGTGTTGTGGGGGATGGAGAGGCGGAGACGGGCGCTTTGGCCGCTAGTTGGCATTCGAATAAATTTCTCAATCCGATCCATGATGGAGCTGTCTTACCCATTTTGCACCTCAATGGCTATAAAATTGCGGAGCCTACTGTTTTGGGGAGGATCTCTCGGGAAGAGTTGAACAATCTATTCAAAGGTTATGGATACACCCCCTATTTTGTGGAAGGGGATGATCCTCTTTTTGTCCACCAACAGATGGCTCAGATTCTCGATCAGGTTTTTGAGCAGATTCGGTCGATTCAACAAAAGGCGCGAANNACGGGACCAAAAATAGTGGATGGCAAACAGATCGAGGGAACTTTCCGCTCTCATCAAGTGCCTCTGACCAATTTTGAGAAACAGCCCGAACATATCCAGATGTTGGAGCAGTGGCTAAACAGTTACCGTCCCGAAGAGTTATTTGATAAATCGGGTCGATTAATAGCCGAGCTGAGAGAATTAGCACCGACGGGGAAGCGGCGGATGGGAGCCAATCCCCATGCAAATGGGGGGCTGCTCCTGCAGGATTTATATCTCCCTGATTTTCGTAAATATATGATTCCTGTGACCCATCCTGGGACCGAAATGGAGGAATCGACGAAGATTTTAGGTCGGTTTTTGCGCGATGTGATGCAAGGAAGCGAAGGGAAAAGAAATTTCCGTCTATTTGGGCCCGATGAGACGGCGTCTAACCGTTTGGGAGCTGTTTTTGAAGTAACCGATCGTACATCCACTGCGGACATTGTGAAATCGGACGAACATGTCTCTCCTGATGGGAGGGTGATGGAGGTGTTGAGCGAGAATATGTGCCAAGGATGGCTTGAGGGGTATTTATTAACGGGCCGGCACGGTTTGTTCTCCTGCTATGAAGCTTTTATCCATATCGTCGATTCAATGTTTAATCAGCACGCCAAATGGCTTAAAGTTTCGGCGCAAATCTCTTGGCGCCGCCCTATTGCTTCACTCAATTATCTCCTTACATCGCATGTTTGGCGGCAAGATCATAACGGATATAGCCACCAAGATCCCGGATTTATCGATGTTGTGGTTAACAAAAAAGCGCATATTGTTAGGGTTTATTTGCCACCCGACGCCAATTGCC
>PLXF01000128.1 GCA_003151315.1 Parachlamydiales bacterium | reverse complement strand
TCGACACCCCGGGCCACGCCGACTTTTCGGGTGAGGTGGAGCGGGTCTTAGGGATGGTCAACTCGGTTCTCCTCCTCATCGATGCCCAAGAAGGGCCGATGCCACAGACCCGATTCGTCCTTTCCCAAGCGCTAAAAATGGGATTAAGTCCTATTGTTGTTTTAAACAAGATCGACCGCCCTCACGCCAATCCCGACCGAGCCCTTAATTTAACCTTTGACCTCTTCTTGGAACTCGGCGCTAACGATGAACAGCTCGATTTCTCTTATATCTATGCCTCTGGATTCAATGGCTATGCGATTGAAAAAATAGGCGATGAGCCAAAAGACCTAATGCCCCTTTTTGAGCTTATTCTCAAAGCCGCTCCCCCACCTCCTGGCAGCTTAGAGCTCCCCTTCCTGATGCAGTCGGCCACCATCTCCTACGATGATTACCTCGGTAGACAGGCCTGCGGACGGATCCTCGAGGGGACAGTATCTAAGGGAGACACCCTTACCCGAGTCGACCGCTATGGCAACCACACAAACCATAGAATTGTGAAAATCGAAGGGCATCATGGCCTCAAAAAAGTAGAGCTGGAAGATGCCGGCGCCGGTGATATCATCACCCTTTCCGGTATGCCCGAGGTCGATATCGGCGATACCATCTGTGCGACCAACAAAGTCGTTCAACTTCCCCCCATCACCTTGGCTGAGCCCACCGTTTCCGTTGAGTTTCTCGTTAACACGAGCCCCTTTGTTGGCAAAGACGGAAAACACGTCACGATGAACAAACTACGTGAGCGGCTCGCTCGAGAAAAAAGGGCTAACATCTCTTTAAAAATCGAAGATGTCGAAGGCAGAGATGACGCGATCCGCGTTTGTGGTCGAGGCGAGCTTCACCTTGCAGTCCTTATCGAAACGATGCGCCGCGAAGGGTATGAGCTAGCCGTATCTAAGCCGAAAGTAATCACAAAAACCGTCGACGGCGTTGTGATGGAGCCCTTTGAGCGGGTCCATATTGAAGTACCAGAACAATTTTCGGGTACCGTCATTGAAGACCTCTCCAAGCGAAAAGGGGAAATGGCCTCTCTCTCCACCTCTGAGCACGGCCTCACGACCCTCACCTTCCTCATGCCGACACGAGGACTCATGGGATACCGCAACGATTTCCTAACCCGAACTTCGGGCCTCGGCGTTCTGACCTCGATTTTCGAGTCATTCGGCCCCTGGAAAGGGGAATTGGCAGGTCGTTCCCGCGGCGTTCTGATTTCCAACGGCGGTGGCAAAGCGAACGGCTACGGTCTATTTACTCTGCAAGAAAGAGGTTCTCTCTTCGTCAAGCCAGGCGATGAGGTGTACGAAGGGATGATTGTAGGGGAACATTCCCGCGATAACGATCTCATCGTCAACCCAGCCCGTTCCAAGCAGCTCACCAACGTACGAGCCTCCGGTAGCGATGAGAACATCGTCCTCACTCCGCCTCGTAAATTCACCCTCGAACAAGCGATCGACTACATCGCCGACGACGAGCTCGTGGAGATCACACCAAACTTCATCAGACTCCGCAAAGAGTATCTGACGGAAATGGACCGCAAGCGCCATTCCCGATAATTTTTTCGAGGGATGCCCCCAAAGGCATCCCTCTCTCATTCCTTATACTTTTCAATTCTTTCCCCTTTTTCACGAAAAAACGTAGAAATACAAGCCAGCACAATTTTCTTGCAATTGTTGCAACAAAGAAGTTATCGCTCCCCGCTAATCTTCTTGAGAATCTAACAACCGGAGAGAGCCTGTCCGCGATTGTGTTACGCTTGATGAGGTCGAATAGAGGAACATCGTCCTGTTAAGCAACGGATGATCCCATTACCTATTCCCCTCACACAAGTGGCAGCGACTCCAACAACAGCGCCCACGCCTCCGCAAGCTGCAGTAAACTTAAGGCTTCCTTGTAAAAAAGGAAGAGTATCAACGCGGGCACCAAAAGACGTAGCCACAGATACCACCCCTAACCCGACCCCCAAACCAGTAACTGTTCCATCTATAATATCACGACATGGGTTATCTAATAATGCACCACAGCCAATACGCAAACCTTTAACATACCCAGCGACACTTCCCACTCCCATCCCAATTCCGGTTCCAATAAATAGGAAAAAACCATCCGCGCTTCCTGGCCTCATGCAGTAATCAGAATTCCATGCACAGCTAATAAATGGTGCAAAAAACACAAGAGCAACCCCCTCGACAGCACCACACACAGAATACATTCTGGCAAATAGCTCTTCCTTAGGAATCCGCCTAATATAATGCCCTATAGGCATTTCGTGGATATCATAAAATTCAGGATTCTCAGGAATCAAACGGATATGATGCCCTGTTATCCGATGAAAAGCCCAATCAACTCCACTCCCTATCGATGGCAAAAACATTTTTCACCTCCATTTTTTTCAGGAAATTTTACAAAAATTTTATATTTCCTACAATAAAATTTAAAAAAACGGTCTAGCATATTTTTTCTGCGGCAAGAAATACGTCATGTAGATTCAGACAGAAATTCTTGTAAACGATCTCTGCTGTTTTAACAGGAGACAGTCATGGAAGCACCAGACATATCATGACCATTTTTGCGCACCTAAAAAGCCAATTATTGAGTCATGAGAGGTATATTTTTAATATTAACGCGATGTGCGAGTTGTCGAAGCGGAAAATCACACATCGCGTATATTAGCTATTGAGCGCTTTTTCGTCGTTCTCAATTGCAGGTATAGGGCCAAATTTAAAGGTCGTTTTAAACTCAAAAATCTCTCGCCGTAATTTTTCTATGTGCTTTTCTGGGATATGTTTTTGGCCTGGAAGGGTGACCTTTTGATTGCTGAGCATAACAAGTTTATCCTTGTCCTTGAAGAGTAAATAGTCCCTGGTTGAAGCCATAGATTCTCCACTGGACGTTTTTAGCACAGACATTTTTTTTATGGAAATAGCAGAAAAAAACATATTGTCCTCTGTGATTTCCTCTCTTAAATACTCTATTCCTTCAGCATTATCGACCTCCTTGAGAATCCCGATGCCAAACGATTCAAATATATCTTTAAATGCCCGTTTGTCTAGATTCTCCTTTTCTAACGAGGGCAAGAAAAAGATTTCTGCTTTTATGAAATCTCCTTGGGTATTATAAAAACCAACGCAGGCTGCCTCTTCCATTAATACATCCTGAGCTAAATAGGTACTTTGGCCAAAATCATACGCCTGGCAAGAAAAAACGTTTTTAGACGCATGATAATGTCCGTTTTCGATTCTTCCTTGTAAAGCAAGTATCTTGCCATTTGCAGGAGGAAACACCCCACCGTGAGAAAGTTCGGAGGTTTTTTTAGAGCTTTGATTTGTTGCTGCAAAAGCAGGCGTACAAACTAGCGCTAAAAACAAACTAAAGTGCTTTAGGTTAGAAAATTTCATTCTATTCAAAATTACCTCAAAATAACGTTGGCAAAAAAAATGTACGCGTTCACGCGGGGTAGTGGAGTAACAACGTCGCAGGTTAAACTCCGCTCGCCGTAGGCGAGCAGAGTTTAAGCTGCCCTAGAAGTCCGAGAATTTTGATCAAGCTTTTGTACCGCCTCCTCATACGACTCCCTAGAATTAATTTTTAAATTTGGGTTTTCAAGATCAATCACTGAATACTTTAATACTCCATCAGTGATTCTCATGGAGCTCACACAATTTGGTTTTTTCTTGTCATCACGAAAAAAAATCCAAACTTCAACGTTTTTAGCAGTAAAAGGAACGGTACCCAGATAAGGGAGAATTTTATCTTCGGCATTTATTGCGGCAACAAATGTGTCGGTAGCCTGTATTAAAATTGAACGTCCAGTTTCAAGATCTATCGATTCAGGATACATAAAACTTAGGGAAAGCATTTCAACTTTATACATCATCTGGGCCCCCGTTCCAAAGGGGAGTAAACCTAATTTCGATCTAAGTTGTTTGGTAACTTTAATTAAGATTTGATCTACAGCTTCGTTTTTTGTAGGCAAAACATCATCCTTTTTTT
>PLXF01000189.1 GCA_003151315.1 Parachlamydiales bacterium | reverse complement strand
CCGATCCAATCACCACAACATCATACATTTATAGATCCAATAAGAGGCGCGCGGGCTCCTCGAGGTTTTTCTTAATGTGGACCAAAAATCCGATCGACTCTTTACCATCGACAATTCGGTGGTCGTAACTTAAAGCAAGGTACATCATAGGGCGAATCACAATCTGATCCTCCACAACAACGGGGCGTTTGACGATGTTGTGCATCCCTAAAATACCACTTTGCGGCGGGTTGAGAATGGGCGTAGATAAGAGAGAGCCATAAACGCCCCCGTTCGTAATCGTAAAGGTTCCCCCTTGCAAATCGCTGATGGCAATCGTGCCGCTCCGGGCTTTTTCAGCAAACTCTTTGAGTTTTTTTTCGATCTCCGCGTAGGTGAGCCGATCAGCGCCCCGGATAACGGGAACCATTAGCCCTTTTTCGGTTCCGACCGCAACTCCAATATCGAATTGTTTGTTATAGACGATCTCATCGCCTTCAATCCGCCCATTGATGTCAGGATACTCTTGCAAGGCGCCTACAGCGGCCTTGATGAAAAACGACATAAAGCCCAGTTTAATTCCGTGCCGTTTTTGAAAGTTCTCCTGTTCCCGCTCCCTCACCTGCATCACAGCGCTCATATCCACCTCATTAAAGGTGGTGAGCATCGCCGTCTGATTTTTCACCTCGACGAGGCGCTGAGCGATTATTTTGCGGAGTTTCGACATTTTTTTTCGGGTTTCTTGACCCGTCGGCGCAATAACAGAGGGCTCTTTTTTCTCTTCCGGAGGCGTTGGAGAGGATTCACGTAAACTCTCGTCAATTTTTTTTCGGACAGGAGGCAAATTTGTAGGCGTTGCGACAGGTGCCGGTTTGGGAGGTGGGGATGGTTCCTCAGCCTTTGGTTTTTCCGCTTGTACAGCCCCTGCAGCCGCAGCGTCAACCGTACCGATGGTTTGACCCACCTTCACCACATCGCCCGATTTTACCGTCAAATCTAGACGTCCTGCGGCAGGCGCGTAGAGAACTTGATTGACCTTGTCGGTCTCTAACTCTAAAATCTCCTCATCGACCCGTACGGAGGAGCCTGAAGATTTTAAAATGGTGCCGATCGTAGCTTCAACCACCGACTCACCCATCGAAGGGACTTTAATCTCTATTTTCATCGTTAAACCTCTAGCGCTCGTTCAATCAGCGCTTGCTGCTCTTTTTTATGCTTCAAATGGGAACCGGTAGCCGTTGTGGGGCTGCCGGGGCGTCCTAGATACTGCACCGTAATACCGGCAGGGGCGACCGAGGGAAACTTAAGCGCTAGATAACTCCAGGCGCCCCCATTTTCTGGCTCCTCTTGAACAAAGACAAAACTCTTACACCCTTTGTATTGAGCGAAAACTGTACGAAGTTTCTCTTCGTGAAGCGGATAGATCTGTTCAATCCGAATGAGGGCAATATCGGTTCGCTCCTCTCGTTTACTGAGCAAATCGTAATAGACTTTTCCCGAACAGAAAATCACCCGCTTAGGCGAGAGCACCACATCCCCTAAAATCTCTTCAAAATGCCCATGAGCTAGATCATGGAGGCTACTTGTGCAAGCGGCGGCGCGCAGAAGACTTTTAGGCGTAAATACAATGAGAGGCTTTTTCACTTTTCTAAGCGCTTGTCGGCGCAATAGATGGAAATATTGCGCGGGCGTAGAGGCATTGACCACCTGAATATTATTGTCGGCGCAAAGCTGTAAAAAGCGCTCTAAACGGGCCGAGGAGTGCTCTGGACCCGCCCCTTCATAGGCGTGCGGCAGAAGAAGGGCAAGAGATGAGGGGGTGTTCCATTTTTGCTCGGCGCTGACGATGTATTGATCGATAATAATCTGTGCCCCATTATCGAAATCTCCGTACTGCGCCTCCCAGAGCACAAGTGCTTCAGGAGAGCCCCAGGTATACCCATATTCAAATCCCATCCCCGCAAATTCGGTTAAAGGGGAATTGATCGCGTCAAAGCGACCTGTAAATGAAGAAAGGGGGCTATGAAGATGAGCATCTTCACTATCGGTCCACACAATATGCCGTTGGCTAAAGGTTCCTCTTTTGGCATCTTGACCTGCGAGGCGAATCGAAATCCCCTCTTTAAGCAACGTTCCAAAGGCAAGACATTCTGCGGTCGACCAATCGATCCCTTTTTTGTCCGGATCGCCTGTCACCGCATCGAGTCGGTCTTTCAGCCATTTTTTCAGCTTTACATGAAGATGGAAATCGGAAGGAACGGTGCAAAATGTTTGGATCACTTCGATGAGAGTCGGCGTTGGGACGGCGCTCGGAAAAGGATCGAGAAGTTTCGCCGCTCGAGGCCGCTCTTCAGTAGGGGCCTTTTTTTGTCCTTGTGATTGCGCTAGCGCTTGGGCTAATTTTTCTTTGTAGGCCGCCTCAAAATCCTGGGCTAATCCCTCTTGCGTGCTCCCTTTCGCAAGCAACTCTTCTAGGTAGAGTTGCCGAATCGATTTTTTAGCGCGAATCTGCGCATATTGGATCGGCTGGGTGAAAGAGGGTTCATCCCCTTCATTATGCCCATATTTTCTGTAGCAGACGAGATCGATAAAGACATCAATCTGAAACCGCTGCCGAATCTCTAAGGCCCATATAGCAGCCAATAAGCAGCTTTCGGGATCTTCGGCATTAACGTGAAAAACAGGGCAGCCAAATGTTTTAGCAATATCGGTGCAATAACGGGTCGATCGCCCCTCTTCTGGGACCGTTGTATAACCAATCTGGTTATTGACAACGAGATGAAGCGTTCCGCCGATCGAATAAGAGGGCAACCTCATTAGCTGTAACGTTTCGTAAATCACCCCTTGTCCCGCAAGAGAAGCGTCGCCATGGATTAAAATCGCACCGATCCGTTTTTTTTCTGTATCGCTCGCAACTATTTGCTTGGCATAGGTCTCGCCGACTACAACCGGATCGACCGATTCTAGGTGGGAGGGGTTAGCCGCTAAAGAAAGGGAAACCTTTTTTCCCGATCGGGTAGCCACCTCTGCCGAAAATCCCAGATGATATTTAACGTCGTCATTGCCCGAGTAAGATAAAGTTGTGTCATCTTCAAATTCGTTAAATAGGGACGAATAGGGTTTATTCAAAATGTTCGCCAATACATTGAGCCGTCCCCGATGGGCCATCCCTAGGTAGAACTGCTCGATTCCTAACTCAGCCCCCCTTTCTACCAACTCCCGTAAAACGGGGATCATCGTCTCTCCCCCTTCTAAGGAAAAGCGGGTTTGCCCCACATATTTCGTATGCAAAAATGTCTCGAGCATTTCCGCTTGGCTTAAAAGATCTAATAAAATGTGCTTCTCTTCCAGGGGGAGATCGATCGCCAAGCGAGGCTCAATGTGATTTTGGACCCACTCTTCCAGGGCCGCGTTGCCCAGATCCATATATTCAAAACCAATCCGCGAAGAATAAATCGCCTCTAAAGAAGAAATAATCTCCCGTAAAGGGGCTTCTTTCGAAGCACAGAATCCGAGCGTCGGATAGATTTGCTCTAGCTCATTTGCAGAGATCAACCCCTCTTTTAGATCGACCGATGCCTTCCGTATCGGATTAAATTGGGCGTTGAGATGCCCTTTGCGGCGATACAACTGGACAAGTTCAAAAACGCGCAGTTGGGGCTGGGCCGTAGCCGCCATTTCCCCACCCTGTTTAGAGAGATAAGCGGCAAAAGCGATCCCCTCAAAAAAATGGCGCCAAGAGGGATCTACGCTCTGAGGATTTTCCCGATATTTTTCATAAAGCTCCTCAATCAGAGGAGCATTACTCATTTGAGCGTGGTCGGGGAATGGTGAATCCATGACTTTCCCATATCACAGTTGAAATTTAAGGTCTTTACGAAAATTCAGATTTTGGGTAAAACATACAGCTCAGCTGTTGATTTTGACATCCAAACGGAAAATAGAAAAAAATACAGCGAAAATAAAAAAATTATTTTACATTTTACCAGAGCTTGAGATAGGAAGGTGGGAAACATAGCGTGTACCGCTTACAGTTTCCTCAGAAAAGGATTGATCGGATGAACATGAAAAGCGAAAGATTGAAAAAACTCGAAACTGAGCTGGAAGATTTACAGCAGTGGATGAACTTAGGACTCGTTCCCAAGAAAGATGTAGAAAAACACCGGGAAGAGATTCGATCGATCAAATCAAAAATCGATGAAGAAAAGGATCGCCTCCGCTACCTCAAAGAAAGTGGGGAGGTGGAAGAGTATGTGACCCCGAAAAAATCCCAAGCGCGCCAATACGCAGAACCCCATACCCTCCCCGATATGGATATGGCCGACAACATGACCGACGCGGGTCTCGATATGGAGACAGAGGCTTACGACATGGAGACGATCACCGAAGAAGAGACCGAAGGGGGCAGCGGCGGGTCGGCCGACGATGAATCAACGGTTGTGGAAGAAGAAGATGAAGATCCCTTTTCCGATCGCAATCGCTGGAAACGGGGTATTTTAGAAGATCCTGAAGTTGATAACTGGTGATCAGCCTCTATTTTCATATCCCTTTTTGTTCTAAAAAGTGTCCCTACTGCCACTTTTATGTGATCCCCAATAAAGCCGCTTACCATCCCCTCCTCGCCGAGGGGTTGGAGCGGGAATGGCAGATGCGGCTGCCGCAAACCGGCAAAGCCCCCATCCAATCGATCTATTTTGGCGGCGGAACCCCCTCCCTATTCGGCCCCGCCCAAATCGGCCAGGTCCTGCAACGGATCGGCAACAGAGCTCCCGACTGTGAAATCACACTCGAAGCCAATCCCGAAGAAATTGACGAGGCGCGGCTGTGTTTATTTCGAGAAGTGGGCATTAATCGACTAAGTCTCGGAGTCCAATCTCTCGACGACCGTTCCCTGCAAACACTTGAAAGGATCCATACAGCCTCAAAAGCTAAAGAGGCGATTTTTGCGGCCAAGCAAGCGGGATTCGATAATATCTCGATCGATCTTATGTACGATCTTCCCGGCCAGACCGAGGCTAGCTGGCGCTATACTCTAGACCAGATCGGAGATTTGCCCATTACCCATCTGTCTTTGTATAACTTAACCATCGAGCCCCACACCCCTTTTGACCGAAGAAAAGCCACCCTTCTACCTCTTATCCCCCCTCCCGAACTTAGCCTAAAGCTGCTCCAAAGCGCTGTTGAGGAGTTGGAAAAAAAGGGGCTCCATCGCTATGAAATTTCAGCTTTTGCTAAAGCCGGTTGCGAATCCAAGCACAATGTGGGCTACTGGATAGGGCGCCCCTTCCTAGGTTTTGGCCCTTCAGCCTTTAGTTTCTGGGAAGGAAGCCGATTCCGCAATACTCCGAATCTCAATAAATATACTAAACTCTTAAACGAAGGGAAATTTCCCGTCGATTTCAAAGAAAAACTCCCCTACCCCGCCAACGTCAACGAACAGCTCGCCGTCGAACTGCGTCTAATACGAGGAGTGGATCTGAGTAAATGGGAACTTCCCGAAGAGACCCTTATCACCTTGGATCGGCTCGAAAAGGGGGGATTACTAGAAAAAAGCCCCACTGGGTATCGTCTTTCCGAGCGGGGACTTTTAGTTTACGATTCAGTCGCTGAAGACATTATTTCGTACGATGTGCGAGTTTCCGAAGCGGAAAATCGCACATGATTAATAGCTGACAAGATGCTCAAATTGCAAAGGCTCATTCTTTATGCACAGTGCGCAGAAAGGCATGTCACTTTATAACTATTCAGGCACCCCTAGATTAAACGGAAGTGTTGAACCACAGAGATCACAGAGGACAGGAGAGAAATCTGAAAGGCGTTAAAAACGAAGGGATTGATCATCTTTAGCCGCGTTTCGCGGCCTCTGTGCTCTCTGTGGTTGAACCACTTCCGTTCAATCTAGGGTATCTGAATAGTTACGTCACTTTTTAATTATTTCATATGCGATTTTCCGTTTCGGAAACTCGCATATCGCATTTACTATTGAACCTCTAATACCTTCACCGAAAAGCGTAGCCCTTTACCTGCCAGCGGGTGGTTAAAATCTAGCACCGCTTTATTCTCATTGATCTGATGGACGCGAATAGGGAATACGCCCCCCGCAGGATCTTGTACGCCAAGAACGGCGCCTACGTAGCGGAACGAAGCAGGAACCGCTTCTAAATCCACTTCCTTAAATGCCTCTTGAACAATAGGGCCATACGCTTGTTCAGGTTTTAAGTTGATCTCTTTTTGATCGCCTGCCACTAAACCCTCAAGGGCCTCTTCAAGAGCGGGAAATACCTGGTGGGTACCCAACACAAACACTAAGGGGTCATCCCCTATATTGGAGTCGATCTGAGTCCCGTCATCTAGAAAAACGGTGTATTCAACGGCAACTTTTTTTCCTTTATTAGTCATTTCAGACCTCTCCTTGTAAAACTTCCTCTGTGCAAACCGCGAGGAACCGACGCTCCTAATAGAATCGGTCCGGTTGTGCCCCTTATTGTTAGTTTTGAGGAGCGAAGTCAACCTTTTTTTTCTCGCTAAGAATAGTTATTTAACCAAGCCTTTGTAGAAGAAAGACGGCGGGTTCTTTTTCTATTGGAAAAGAGGTTTTACGCCACTGTTCAACCGGCATCGATACGACCCGTTCAGAAGGGGTCGTTAGCTGAACCGCCACGCACAGACGGGTAGAAGGATGGAGTTTTATTTTCAAAAAATCAAGCATTTTTGAAGAGCGATAGGGAGCTTCGATCCAAATTTGGGTTGCGCGTTCCGCTAATGACCTCTTTTCTAACTCAGCGACTTGCTTCTCTAACAGATCGGCTTCTCGGGGTAAATACCCGTGAAAGCTGAACTTCTGCCCAGAAAAACCTGAGAGCTGTAGAGCCATAAGGATCGAACAGGGGCCAACAATTGTTTGGACGGCAATACCCGCGCACCTAGCTTTCCACACAAGATCGGAGCCGGGATCTGCGATACAAGGAAGCCCTGCATCGGTCACAAGCCCCCAAATTTCTCCATTTTTAAGAGGAACTAAGAGCTCTTCCAGGTGTTCAGGCAAAGAGTGCTCATTGAGGGTCTGTAAAGGAAGAGCTGCCATCTGATCATGTGTAAGAAAGCGACGCACATAACGGCGCCCCGCCTTTTCACTTTCACAAATTAGCCCCTGAATAGAGGCTACAGCCTGAGCCGTCTCTGCAGGTAAAAAAGGGGCCGCAGGGAGAGTTTCATCGAGAAGATTAGGAAGAAGAAGAAGTTTACCGGCCATGGATCGACGCTCGAAAAAAATCTAATAAAGCGCCCGAATCGATAGATCCGGCGCGAGAAAGGGATTCAATCCGAAAGAGGAGATCCAACCCTTTGCGAAAATAAGAGGCCCCGAGGCGACTTGCTTGTCCTATTCGCCTCTCCAAAGTTTTCGGCCAAATTTTAGGAAGACGGGCGCCAATCTCTTTGGTTGTGACTCCCTCTTCTAACAAAGTAGCAATTTTTAGCCCCATCTGCATCTGCGAGCGTAAAATCGGAATCAACCCATCGTTCAAATCGGATGAATTCCCCCCTTCCCAAACCAGCTCTTCCGCAATTTGCCACAACGTGTGGCTGCGGCTCGCTGCGCAAATTTGGAGTACATCTGCCCGTTCAATTGAAGGGCGATCGCCGACATAGCAGACCAATTTATCGATCTCCCCTTCAAGGAGAGCCGTATTCTTATCGAGGCGCTCAAATAAAAGGGGCGCTACGTCAGAAGAGATCCGCTTTCCCTTTGTTTTCGCCCTCTCGCTTAAGTGCTCCGCGAGCCTTTTTTCTCTATCCCAAGGTTTTTCATCGGTTAAATCGAGAAGAGAGCCGTTTTGCTCAACGAGAGAAAAGAGGGGGCTTTTACCTCGCGAGCCCAAAATCAGACAACCAGAAGTAAAGGAGGAAACGATCTGAGTTAAAGCCGCAGCCCCCTTTTTGGGTAATTTTTCCACCTCATCGACAATCGCCGCCGTCTCGGAGCTAAAGAGAGACGGGCTCTCCAATTCGGTGAGCAGTTCCGATAAAGTCCCATCGACTGCACTCATCGAGACAAATGGATAGGTGGGAAAAAGTTTTGTTACCGATTCAATGGCCCGCCGCCGTTCGAAATCGTCCGAAATGGCGATGAGAAAAACGCGGGGAAAAGTTGACGGATCTGCCGATCCAAGATAAGTTTGAAAAACTTTCAGATTTTGAAAACGCACCTATAGACCCCAGGCAAAATCGATTTCTAGTTTAATTTCTGGATGCAAACTCCCATGTACAGGGCAGTGCAAAGCCGCTTTTTCTAGCTCTTTTCTCTGCATTTCACTAACGGCATGAGGCGAGCGAAACCGTACGATTAATTTTCCGATTCGACGAGGCGAGAGAGCCATCTCTTTTTCCACATCAATAACAGCTCCTTGAAAATCCACCCCTATTTTCCGCGCTGCGATTTCCATCACAGTCAATATACAAGCGCCCAAACTAGCAGCCAACAAATCGGTAGGAGAAAAATCGTGTCCCGCTCCCCCATTTTCCTTTGGTGCGTCTGTCTCTATGGCAGCCCCATTTTCATGCGTGCACAATGTGCGAAGGCCTCGATGATCAACCCGAATTTTCCCCATGAGCTTGTCCTTTTATTTTATTTCTCTAATCTTATACCAAATTTTCCAGAAGATCTCCACTTCTCCTAAAAATGGAGCCCCATTTGACAAAAAAAAATTTAAAAAATAAGATCGGCTCCCTATGGCAATTTTCAAGAAAAAAGAGACGAAGAA
>PLXF01000070.1:831-9543 GCA_003151315.1 Parachlamydiales bacterium | reverse complement strand
TTAAAATAAATTAATTACATTCCTATCGCTTCTGGCAGATGCTCTATGGGATAATTTCGATAAGCAGCTCGAATCCGGGTAATATAATTATTAAATATTTTTTGATTTTCAAGCTCTGTCGCCTCTTTTTTTACCCGTAATTTATCTTTTTTGTCCGTTAACTCCGATGCATGCGACTTTTTAGCTTGTTGCAATGTGTGGATAGAATCGTTTAAATTCCGCTGAGCTTCGCCTAATTCCTCTCGAAATCTCTGTTCCTCTTCGCTTTTCTGGCTAATTAGNNTAGATAATCGATTTAATTCCCTCTCCACTTCATTTTGTTTATTCATCAGGTCCAACTCCTTTGCAAGCATAGCTTGCACCTCAGTCTCCAAGTCGTGGGCCTTTTTTTGCTTATTCTGCAGAGTATCTTGTTCTAATCGGAGTCCCAAAAGCCGTTCTTTACACCTTTGCATATCAGTTAATTGATCAGCCTCTCGCCGAGCCTCTTCTAGAGTTCGTTTAATTGTCTTTATTTGCGAGTCTATCTGGTGTATTTGACCTGGTATTTCCTGAAGCTGAGTTGACATTTCGCTCAAAGAGGGCATTTGATTTAGTTTTTCTGTTAACTCTGTAAAGATCCGGTTATATTCTTTTATGGCAGAAAGACGTTTATTCGCCTCGGCTTTATTAGACATGGCGGATAAAGCAGCTCCGAATCCCTGCACCTTAAGAGAGTCATTGACCGTTTTTCTTAAGGTAGCCTCCTCCCCATTTTGGGGTGCACTTGCCTCTATTACCGCTTTTTGCTTTTCTAAGTTTGTCCTCAGTTCCTTCGATTTTTGAATCTCTCTTTGCCGCTCCGTTAAAACTTTTATTTGCCTCTCTAGCAGATCGAGTTTTGCCCTCGACTCCTCCTTCCTCGGGGCAATCATTTTATCATACACACTTTTTCGCGAGATAACTTGTGTATTAGCTAGAGGAATTTCATGAGAAAGGCCCTCAAGTCGCGCTCGATCATCTGCGGTAAATGAGATCCGCTTTCGGTGAAGCTCATTTATTGCCATCTTATTTGCCAGATGTTGCCTCTCAATCTGCTCTTTTTCGCTCTGCCATTTTCTTTGTAAATCTCGCAACGTCGACACTTCTGCTATTGCACCCCGAGACTGACTCATTAAGGCATTAACGACGCCCTCTTTTCCCTGAATATCTGCCTCTCTTTCTGCTTGCTCGTCAGCTTCTTTTGCTTTCGTTTCTATATCCTGTAAGCGCTTTATGCATCGCGCATCGTCTTCGTGTTTTACCCTATTATAAGCGCCATCGTATTGAGCATAATCCTTTCGTCGCACTTCTATATGTTGTAGAAGGGCCTCAGGCATCAACCCGTGCTCGTGGATAAAAGCGGTGTATCGGCTCTCCTGTCCTTGACCCAATACATAAAAATCAAAGTTCATTAAAACAAAGGCTCTAACAAGGCCTATGATTTTTTCAGATCTTTTATCAAATANNAAATAATTTGTTCTCTAAAACAAAAAGGGTAAAAGGATCGTTAAATTGGGTTAATTCTCCTGCAATTCTCTGCTCTATGGAAGAGTGCTCGGGCGAAGCAATTAAAGCTCCTTCGTCGAGAATCACACTGTCAGCAAGGCGACTTTCTTTTGTTAGGATTTTAAGTCTAAATAACTGCCCGTGTTGCTGGACTATTTGCCGAACGGTAAGCTCCTTGGTATCTTCCAGTGCTTTAGAGGTCCATTCATGAGCAGCAAATTCCTTACCAATCGATAAATAAAATCCATTTCGATCAGGAAACTGAGGGTCGACAAGGGATGCCGATTTCCAACGAATAAGTAAATAGGGTCTAAAATCGGTGATAGGAAGGAATACTTCTTGCTGGTGGCCTTGAAAAATGCGGATCTCGTTTAGGGGCATTTTGCGCGCACGATCACTAAGCTCTGGAGAAGAAAGCCATGCCCTTAAACTTTCAGCGCCGTTGCGTATAAATAATTGGCTAAATAAACACTCCCCCCTTTCAAAGGACAATAATTCTCTAGCAAGGATCGCCTCTTTAAGGCTCTGAACAAACGGAGGATCAAACAAAGCTCGTTTTTGATGGATCCGCTCAAATTGGACAATCCCTACCTTCATGTCGAGGATGTGTTCTCTGTACCGGGCTTGTATATATTGTTTTCCCGCAAAGTCTGTTATCCAATCGATGAGCTCTCCGTCAAAATCGGAGTAGCCGTTTTTCGCAGTTTGGAAAAGGGCGGCTTGGCTATTTGCCAATTGGGGATAAAATTCGCTTTTCAATAAATTAAAGGGGCGGCCCATTTCTAAAATCTCTTCCCGTCTCATTACATTGCCGGGAATGCATTCTTCGAGGACAAATCGGAAAAAAGAGGGGCGCAAGTTTTGTTTATTAGCCTCATTCAAAATATTTACAGAATTACTGCCGTATTTATGTACAAATTGGGTGTAATCATACGTATCAATTTTCAGACATTCATTTAATTGATCCAGATCGATCTTGAAAGGATGGTGTTTTGTACCTTCGTATAATGACTCTAAACTATGTCCACGAGCTTGAGGATGAGCGACCTGATAAGCGACCATTTCTTGGTGTAAATAGAGAGTGAATTTTGGCTGTAAGATTTCCAAAATACAGGGAAGGCTTCTTATGTTTATCAAGCCGTGCTTTTCGATAAATTCTCTATATTCGAGATTCTCTGCGTCTTTTCTTACTATTTCTGTCAGCTCTTCAATCGTAAAACGTCCGGGATATTTCGCGACAATCTCGCCCAACTTCCATTTTTCTATTTGCAAATGGTGCATGTGCTTATTTTTTATCTGCTTTTTGTTCACCTCGTCGAGATTCGCAAAAATCTCCCCGTGTTTGCGGACAAAATCGGGATAGTTCATCACCTTCGCATCAGAGCGCACTAAATCGTTCAATTCGCCTATAGTTATAACATCGGCATACTTTTGCCTAACCGCAGCAGTCGTAGAGCCGCTCTCCCACTCTTTTTGCGCCTCTTTTTTCTTTTTCAAGAGCTGCTCAGGGCATTTCGGCGACAGTTTTAAGACGGCGAAACAAATGGTTGTGATCGTAAAGGCTAAAGTGGCCCCGGCGGATATCGAAAAGAGGGTAATGATAGTTACGGGGGCGGCTATAAAAAAGAAGGCGGTATAAACTGTCGTAGCCAAAGAGGCCGCGGCTAGAAGAGAAAAGACGATCAAAGCTACTCGGCGCACCTTTGTAGACTCGTGCCATTTACAGGTGGGGTTATCCGCTAGATGATTCCATTTAATGGAAGGGGTACTTACAGGTGTAGATGTGGGTAGCATAAAATCGTCCTTATATTTATTAGCATGAGGGAACGCCCACAGACACCTGCAGCGCAAGTCCCCCCTCAGAGGTTTCTTTGTAAATACTTTTCATGTTTTCTCCCGTCTCCCGCATAGCGCGAATAACGGCATCTAAATAGACTCTATGCTGGCCATCGCCTCGCAGCGCCAAACGGGCCGCTGTGATCGCTTTGATAGCCCCCATGGTATTTCTCTCGATGCAGGGGATCTGCACAAGTCCCGCAACGGGGTCGCACGTCATGCCGAGATGGTGCTCCATCGCAATTTCGGCGCCATTTTCGATCTGCTCGACAGTTCCTCCTAAAAGGGCGGTCAATCCAGCAGCCGCCATGGAAGAGGAGACGCCAATTTCCCCCTGACATCCCATTTCTGCGGCAGAAAGAGAAGCGCCATGTTTGTAAAGAATAGCCATAGCTGCGGCTGTCAAAAAGAAAACAACAACCCCTTCATCAGAAAAAGTGGGAATAAATTGTTTGGCATAATGGAGAATGGCTGGAATTACCCCCGCAGAGCCGTTAGTCGGCGCCGTAACAACTCGCCCTCCCGCGGCATTTTCCTCATTGACCGCTAACGCATAGACGCTCACCCACTCCATGACCAGAGTGGGATCTTCTCCGATCTTATCTTTCGAAGCCAAAAGAGATTGATAAATTTGCGAAGCGCGCCGTTTTACTTCTAAACCTCCGGGGAGCTCTCCTGTCGCCGCAAGACCCCGTTTAACCGATTCTTGCATCACATCCCAAATCCGAAAAATCCCCGCTTTTATTTGCGCTTCTGTTCTGCGGCTTGTTTCGTTTTCCCACACAATTTCCCAAATCTGCTTTCGTTCCCGTTTGCAATGATTCAAGAGCTCTTCGGCTGTTTGGAATGGGTAGGGAATGGGATGTTCTTCTTTGATCGGCGCTGCAGCCCCTCGGGTCGCCTCCTCCTGATCGATCACAAAACCGCCCCCTACCGAGTAGTAGAGCTGAGAATGGAGCTGGCGGCCCTGTTTATCGTAGGCCCTCATCCGCATCGCATTCGAGTGAAAAGGGAGGCGTTTACCCATCAAAAAGTGGATATCTTGCTCCGGATCGAAAGAAATTGTGCGCCGCCCAAAGAGATTGAGCATTTTGCGCGAGCGAATCGCCTCAACGCGAGGGGCGATGCTTTCTGGGTCGACCCCTTCGGGACTCTCCCCTTCTAACCCCAACAAGAGAGCGATATCGGTTGCATGCCCTTTGCCGGTCATGGCGAGGGAGCCGTATAGTTCAATTTTTATCTGTTCAATATCTTCAAAAAGTTCCCGCTCCTTCACCTCGATCAAAAAACGGCGGGCTGCCCGCATGGGACCTACAGTATGGGAACTCGACGGACCTACGCCGATTGAAAAAACATCTAATACACTGATAAATCCCATAATCTTCCTGTGAAAGCCTAATTTTATAGGGGAAATTACCAATCTTATCAAGGAGAACTGCTCCTAAAGGTAAATTGTGGCCCTTCTTAATAACCCTTGACTTAGTACCAATGAAATGGTACAAATCTCGACTTTGCAACTTTTTTAGCCCGATTGCCTATTTGTCCTCTGAGGCGTTTATTTAACCCGGAAGGGGTTAAAAACCCCTTCCGGGTTAAATAAATCGACAAGTTTGGTCAAAGGCCAAACGTCCGAGGGCATAAGGCAAGGCAATCGGGCTAAAAAAGTTGCAAAGTCGAGCAAATGTGAGCATATAATGAAGAGAATGGCATGAAACATTACATTGCTTACGAAGGGAGTGAATTCGTAATTGAATGGTTCCATGATCAGAAAGGAGAAGCCATTGCGTTAGAATATTTTCATAAGCAACCAGAAAAGAAACAACGAAAATTACTTAACCTTTTTCGTTTAATGGGAGATGTGGGGAAAATTTTTGACGAAACAAAATTTCGAAATGAAGGAGATAAAATCTATGCATTCAAACCTCAACCCGACCGATATCTATGCTTTTTCTTTCGAGGAAAAAAAATCATTGTGACGAACGCCTTTACTAAGAAAACTCAAAAACTCCCACCGGGAGAAAAAGAACTCGCTCTTAAAGCCTATCAAAGCTATGAAAAAAGAGTAAAAGAGGGAACTTATTATGAAGAATAAGACTAAGTCTACTTATGAGCAGTTCATAGAAAATAAAAAACAAAAGGTGCTCCTCGATAAGGAATATAGGGACCTTTTAATTTCTGAATTGCTGCTTGCTGCAATGAAAGAAGACCACATTTCTGTCAGAAAACTCGCTGCAGAAGCCGATGTGTCTCCAACAATTATTCAAAATTTAAAATCTGGAAAAAAAACAAATATCACTATCCATACTTTATCAAGAATTCTCGATGTTATTGGGTATCAAATTATTTTAGCTCCTAAGAATCGGATAAGAAAACAACAAAGAACGGTCTAGACTGATTCCCCTTGAAACAACTCTTTAAGTCCTATATATTTCCATCCTTATGGATACTGTCTGCGTTATTCCCGCCCGTTTTAATAGTACCCGTTTCCCGGGGAAGCTCCTCGCTCTTGCGGGCGGGAAAACGGTGCTCCAAAGAACATTTGAAAATGCTCTTCTTTGCCAGGATTTGCGCGCCGTTTTCGTCGCTACCGACGATGAGCGGATCGCAAAGCATATTGAGCATCTCGGCGGCTCGGTGATCTGGACCTCCCCGGAATGTAAAAATGGGACGGAGCGAACATTGGAGGCGGTGAGAAAACACGCCGCGCTTAGCCATTGCGAATGTGTCCTCATTGTTCAAGGAGATCATCCGTGCACCTCGCCCCAGACGATCGCCTCTGTGGTGCGAGCTCTTAAATCGGATCCCCTTGCAGTCATGGCGACGGCGGCCACTCCTCTAACTAATCGGAATGATTTTTTCTCGCCCCATATTGTAAAATGTCTTTTTGACCAACATGGATCGGCCCTCTACTTCAGCAGGTCTCCTATCCCCTACTCAAAAAACGGAATGCCCAAAAAGGCCTATCAGCATATTGGGATCTATGCGTTGAGACGGGAATTTTTACTCTCCTCTACAGATGGCCCGATGACCTACTTGCAACAAGAAGAGGATCTCGAACAACTGAAAATCCTCGAAATGGGGCATCGGATTAAAATCGCACTGATCGACGATGCAGCCATCGGGATAGACACCCCCGAAGATCTCGATAAACTCAAACAATTCCTCCTCCTTCAACTTGATCACAATTAGATAGTTAGGATTTTAAATCGCTACGACTTTGGGAAGGAAATTAAAGCTCGCTCTTAAGGCATTTGTGTATAAGTCCCTTTCTTCGTAAAATAGTCACCATGTCAATCAAATATATATTCATAACCGGCGGAGTCGTCTCCTCGCTTGGCAAAGGTCTTACCGCCGCTTCCATCGGCCACTTACTTGAGTGTCGGGGAATCCAGATCGCCATGCTAAAACTAGATCCTTACCTCAATGTCGATCCGGGGACTATGAACCCGTTTCAACATGGCGAGGTTTATGTAACTGACGATGGGGCCGAAACGGACCTCGATCTGGGCCATTATTACCGCTACACCCACTCTCCTCTCTCTAAAGCTTCCAATACGACGACAGGACAGATTTACGACACCGTCTTGAAAAAAGAGCGCAGAGGGGACTATTTAGGGAACACGGTGCAAGTGATCCCCCATGTCACCGATGAAATTAAGAATCGGATCTTAGCTTGCGCCGCTCAAGCGGCCAATACGCAGGTCGTTTTAGTCGAAATCGGCGGAACGGTTGGCGATATCGAATCGCTCCCTTTTTTGGAGGCGATCCGCCAATTTCGTTACGAACGCCCAGGCGATTGCATCAATATCCACCTCACTTATGTCCCCTATTTGAAGGCAGCGGGCGAGGTGAAGACGAAACCAAGTCAACATTCGGTGCAGGCTTTGCGCGAAATCGGCATTGTCCCCGATATGATTCTATGCCGTTGCGAAAAGGCTTTAAGCGATGAGATCAAAGCGAAAATCTCCCTGTTTTGCCATGTAGCGAAAGAGGCTGTAATCGACGAAAAAGATGTGGAAAACAGCATCTATGAGGTGCCGATTGAGCTGCATCGACAAGGGCTTGATGAAAAGGTGTGCAAGCTCTTAGGGATCTCCTCTCCACCGGCCGATCTGTCCCGATGGGAGAAGATGCTCCATACCGTTTTACACCCGAAAGGAAAAGTGGTGATCGGCATTGTGGGCAAATACATGGACCACCAAGATGCCTACAAATCGGTTTTCGAAGCGCTCCATCATGGCGCTTTTAGCGCTGGAGTTGAAGTGGAAATCCGCCGTTTTGAATCGGACCGGATTGTGGAAAACGGCTCAGTAGAGGCTGCGATCGGCGGCTGCGATGGCTATCTGGTCCCCGGTGGCTTTGGCGAAAGGGGCTGGGAAGGAAAAGTGCTCACAGCTAAATATTGCCGCACCAAAGGGATCCCCTATTTTGGTCTCTGTTTAGGGATGCAGGTGATGATTGTGGAGTTTGCACGCCATGTTTTAGGGTTAAAAGAGGCCCATTCAACAGAGGCGAATCCCAACACGCCCGATCCAGTCATTTCGATGCTAATCGAACAAAAAGAGATCCAAAATCTAGGGGGCACAATGCGCCTCGGCGCCTACCCTTGCAGGCTTAAACCCGACACCTTGGCTTGCAAGGCGTACGGAAAAACGTTGATCTGGGAACGGCATCGACACCGCTATGAGTTCAATAACGAATACAAAGCGGCGTTTGAGGAAAAGGGGATGTGCTTTTCTGGAACGTTAGAGCATGGATCTTTATGTGAAATCTCCGAAGTAGTGGACCACCCTTGGATGCTTGGCGTGCAATTCCATCCCGAGTTTAAATCGAAACCCCTCGAGCCTCATCCCCTCTTTTCCGATTTCATCCAATCGATCGTCCTACAAAAACGGGCGAAGGGTCTATGAGCCGGATCGCTGCCATTGACTATGGTCTAAAGCGGATTGGGATCGCTGTATCCGATCCCAATCGGCAAATCGCCTTCCCTCTCGTTACTGTGGAAGGGGGGAAAAAAGGGATCGAACAGATTAGGCTCGCGATCAAAGATAAGCAGGTGAGCCAAATTATTGTTGGACTTCCTCTCTTATTGAATGGTAAAGATGGGGAGATGGCAACGGCTGTGCGGCAATTCGCGAAAGAGCTGGAGACAGCTCTCGCTATTCCTGTAATTTTATGGGATGAGCGCCTCTCCAGCGTGCAGGCCGATCGGAACTTGCGAGAATTAGATTTGAATCGAAAACAGCGAACGAGCAAAATCGACACTGCAGCCGCAGCTCTTTTGCTGCAGAGCTATTTGGATTGGACACTATACAACAATCGGCCAAGAACTTGAAATTTCAGCAGCGT
>PLXF01000070.1:0-823 GCA_003151315.1 Parachlamydiales bacterium | reverse complement strand
CGATTGTAGTATAAATCAACAGAGAAACAACCCATGAAGCACCCTCTCGAAGAGCCTGGAAGATCTTCACGCAATATAGATCCTTGCATCGTCGTTATTTTCGGAGCGACCGGCGATTTAACGGGGCGCAAACTGGCCCCCGCTCTCTATAATCTGGGGAGAGAAGGGATGCTTCCTCCCAATTTCGCTTGTATCGGATTTGCCCGCAGAGAAAAAAGTCATGAGATGTTTCGTGAAGAGCTAAAACAAGATATCTCCTCCTTTTCCCGAGTCAAGCCGATCGACGATAAATTTTGGAACCATTTTCAAGAGCAGCTTTTCTACCACCAATCGGAATTCGATAGCGACGAAGGGTATGAGCAACTGGCCCAATTTCTCCAGCAGCTAGACGCTAAGTTCGCTACAAGAGGCAATCGGGTTTTTTACCTTTCGGTTCAGCCTAAATATTTTCCGATCATCATCGAAAAACTCCATAAGCATGGCCTCACCTACAATATCCACGAAACCACCGACCGCTGGTCAAGAGTGGTGATTGAAAAACCGTTTGGTCACGACTACGACTCGGCGCAAGCGCTGCAAACGGAGATCTCAAAATATCTCGATGAGAGCCAAACCTATCGGATCGACCACTACCTCGGCNNCAAAATCACATGATGCAACTTCTTTCTCTAGTTGCTATGGAGCCACCTGTCGACCTATCGGCGCGAGCGATTCGGGACGAAAAAGTAAAAGTACTCCAATCGATTCGCCCCTTGACTGAGGAGGATTTTGCGCATAGTGTTGTGCGAGGGCAATATGGCCCCGGCTATATCAATGGGGAAAA
>PLXF01000095.1:3730-5117 GCA_003151315.1 Parachlamydiales bacterium | reverse complement strand
CAAAAACACAAGTGACAGAGCTTAATTTTAGGTGTGACAAGAAGATCGGAAAGGCTAGAGTCAAAGCCGATGCAGAGACGCCGCCGGCACCTCAAGAGGCAGAACTTAATTATGTGAACACCTGGATCGAGGAGGCTGGCACCCGAGCCCATGCAGAGTCACCGCTAAAGGAACCAGTGGCAGAGCTGATCGGAGGGGCGATAGTCCAAGTGATCATAGGGGCTGCAGACTACTATGCAGGGGCGTCGTCAGAGAGCCAAATGGCAGAGCATAATAACCGGATCTTAGCCAAAGCCCGGGGAGGGGCGTGGCANNGCAAGGGCAGAGAGCCAAGTAGCAGTGGTTCACATTTCAAGCGGCGGGATCGGATCAAGCGGCGGGATCGGAGATGCTGGTGCCGGAACCCTTGCAGGTGTCTTGCCATACACCAAAGTAACATCTCTTAATCTTGAGTACAACTTGATCGGGGAGGCTGGTGTAAGAGCCCTTGCAGGGGCCTTGCCAAGGAGCAAAGTGACATCGCTTAATCTTTATAGCAACTCGATTGGGGACGTTGGCGTCCTGGTTCTTGCAGAGGCCCTCCCAACGAGCCGTTTGACAAAGCTTAATCTTGGGGGTAACTCGATCGGGGATGCTGGCGCTATAGCCCTGGCAAAGGCAGATAGCCATGTGACATTGCTTAATCTTGAGTACAACTCAATTGGAGATGCGGGAATTATAGCCCTTGCAGGGGTGTTGCAAGAGAGTCAAGTGACGTCGCTTAATCTTGAGCACAATTCGATGGGGGAGGCTGGTGCCAAAGCCCTTGCAGCGGCGTTGCCAAACACCAAAATGGAATGGCTTTATCTTAAAGGTAACCCGATCGGAAAGGCTGGGAAAGTAGCATTGGGCAATTTAAGGAATAAAAATAACCGGCAGATTTGAGTGGAGTTCGGATAATTATTTTTGGAGGAGGGAAGTGACTGCTTCGATTTGATTGGGGGTGTGGGCAGAGGTGACGCTGAAACGGAGGAGGGAACCGTTGGGGGGAACGGTGGGGGGACGGACAGCAGGGACTTGAAAGCCTGATTCCTTTAGGGACTGAGAAAGGGAAAGGGCAACTTCCGGAGAGGCAACAGGGTAGGGGACAATGTAATCTCCTGGAGGAAGTGAGAGCTTTTGCCGAAGGAGGGTGGCGTTATTGAAGAGTTTTGCACGTTCGTGATCGAGCTCTGGCAAAAGTCTTAGCCCTGCTATAAGGCCTGCGACAATGGCTGGTGGTAAAGCTGTAGTGAAGAGAAAGCCGGGAGAAGTGTTGAGGGTGTAATCGATGAGGACAGCGTTTCCTGCAACAAAGCCCCCAAAACCACCTAGCGCCTTTCCAAAGCCACCAACAAGTAAATCGATA
>PLXF01000095.1:0-3722 GCA_003151315.1 Parachlamydiales bacterium | reverse complement strand
AGCGACTCGGTCACAATCCAAGCCTCTTGCCCTTCTCCTCGATGTTTTTTTAGTAAATCTTGTAGATGTTCCGGATCGTTATGCCTGAAACGGAAAACCTTTCCTGCACTATTTAAAGCACCCTCAAGCAAGCTTCGATGGCAATATTTATCAAGAAAAAAGAGGGTATTTTCATTCGCAAGGGCTTTTAAAAGCGTGGAATTGAGCTGGTAGCCCGAACTGAATAGGAGCGCTTTCTCTGTTTGAAGTGTGCTTGCAAGCGTTTAAGAAGGGTTCCTCTCCTTTAACCGACGTAGAGCTTTCTCGTCAATTTGGTATGTCTCTTTCTGACGTACAAACCATTTTAGATCAACTCACTTCCATGGGGGTATTAGCAAAAATCGCAAACGGCAATAAAACTTTTGCCTACCAACCAGCCAAGCCTATAGATAGCATCACACCTTTGCTCATTTTCGATGCTTTGGATAAAGGTCATGAGATAACTGCCCATCTGCAGCATGCAGAGGTGTTTCACAAAATAGAAAAACTGATAAACATCCTCCATAAACATGCCTCCGATTCTATCGAAAACAAACCTCTTATTTCCTTAGTCTCTTGAGATTGTAGACAAAAACTTTTGAAGTTTTAAGTAAGAATGGGTGTGGAAAAAAGAGAGTCGATGGTGAGTTGCTGATCGATAAGACCAATGTAATGTTCGTTTTCTTTTACTCCATAAGGAGTTATTAAGGTGAGAAAAAGTGTTTTGTGTGTCCCGGTGATTTTTTGAAAAAGCTCTTTCTTCTGCTCTAATTTTTTTGCATAAGCCTTATCGATAATAATCTCTGAATCACAAAACTGCATCTCACAAAGATGGATGCAATTGTCGGCACGATCGATAATGAGGTCTATTTCTGCCCCGGTATCTTTAGAAGATTTAGGAGGGACATATTGCCAGTGGCTTTCTGCCGTTGTGACCCCCGCAATTCCAAGCGACTTCTTGATCTGTTCCGAATGTTTTAGGCAAATACTTTCAAAGGCATAGCCTGCCCATGCATACCAAGCGGGAGTACCCCACATTTTATTCCAGTACTCTTTGTCAAAGGATCTCAAGATATTTCCTTTAATGCCCTCAATCCAAGTGAGGTAGAAAAACGAATACTCGTCAATTAATCGATAGGCACGTTCTTTAATTTGTTTTCCATAAGCTGGCATGCTCATGATGAATCCTGATGCTTCAAGTTCATCTAAAATGTCGCTTGCACCTCCTCCTTGAGAAATTCCAACTTCTTTTAAAAGTTCCTTCTGGTTGATGCCATGTCGCCGTTTAGCAAGCGCCCGTACAATGGCAATGTGCTTTTCTGATGCATCGAAAAGGGATTCGTACAATTTAGGAAATTCGGAGAAGAGGGGTCCGTGAGAAGAAAAGCAGAGGTCATTGATGATTTGGGTAGATGATTTACCTAATGGAAGATGCAGCATATATTTCGCTACTCCTCCCATCCCCATATAGAGCTCAACCACCTGTTTCCTTTTTAATCGTATTCCCTGCTCATGCATGAATTTTTCGGATTCTTCCAAATTGAAGGCTTGAAGAGGAATTTGAGCGCTAAGCCTCCCGTGTAATCCACCTTTGTCGTTAACAACTTTCTTAATGATCCAATGGGCAGCGGAACCGCAAACGATGAGAAGAACGTTTGGTAAGCGAGATAAATGGCGATTCCAAAAATAATCAAGTGCAGCTAAAAATCCCGATTTTGGAGAAGCAAGCCAGGGAAGTTCGTCAATAAACAAGATAAACCTAATTTCGGGATCAATTTTTTGAATGGCTAGCAGAAGAAGATTGAAGAGATCAGACCACTCTTCTGGTAGAGCAGATGGGATATCCTCAGGAAACAAGGCTTGATATTCCCTGTGAAAATTTTTTAGCTGCTCCTTTTTAGTGGCCTTATTGCTTCCAGTGACTTCAAGGTATACACCTTTATCTTTGAAAAATTCATGGATTAAATAGGTTTTTCCTATGCGGCGCCTTCCATAAATCGCAAGAAATTCAGCCCTCTTTGATTTAAGAAGTTTGCTTAGAATTGCTTTTTCTTTTTCCCTGCCTAATATCATTGCAAAAAAACACCCACTTACAGCGAATTATCCATTATATTCCGCCGAATGTCCATAATTATAGTGGATAAAGCGAGATATGCATAGATATTTCGCTTTATCTAGGAAAAAACAATAGGTAAAGCGTGATACCCAATTTACTGATCTTATTACCCCAAGGCACGGCTCCTTTCATCGCAACTGCTTTTGGTTTAGTGGATTGTGAATAAATAGAGCCTGTTGATCCAAACATTATGATTGAAAAAATGGAGCATCAGTTAAAGTGGTCATTTGGCTGTGGAAGCTTTTTAGAATTAGAAGAATGCGTTTTCTTCCAGCCATTGATTCAGAGCTGAAATCATGTCCTCTATCGATTCAGGCAGTTCGAGGGTGCCTTTTTTCGTTTTGATTTTTCTGCGGTAGGAAGTCCAGTTTTTCTCAAGCGTCCCGAAAGCTTCCTTGCCGAATGCAATCGGCAGTTTTTTCAGAGGGGTTTTTCTGTGATGAAAAACCTGATGGACGGCTTTCTTTGCAAGAGAGTCCTCTAGAACATCTAACCGAACCAGCGAATAAAGGTCATGGAAGTCTTTCATCCTGGTGTTGCCTCCTCCTCGGAAAACAACCGTCTCCAATTTTTCTGCAAAAATAAATTCCTTTGGATAGCAATGCAGGGAAATCCTGCTTTCGAAGAGAGGGCCTTTCGGTGTGGCAGTCAAATCCATCGGATATTCAATCGGCTCCACGCGGTCACCGAATCCTAAATCCATGCGAATAATTGTTTTTGTGGCACCGAACAACGCCTGCAACGTAATTTCAGCTCCTGTATATGCAAGCTGGAAATGGTCGAGAATCTTTATTTTAGCCAATTCGAAGGCAAAGCTGTCATTGGCATCGATATCGCAAATCGCTTGCAAAACAGTCCTTAAAGACTCTTCGGTATTCGACAACTTTTGAATGAAGAAATCAAGATCCTGTGTTTCTCTCCCAAGATGGATGTATTTTGCCAGGAGGGTTCCTCCTTTCAGAACAAATTTTTCCCTATAGGAAGAACGGGCTAAACGGGCTAGGAATCTCTCCAAGATCAGACTCCTCCAAAGCTCTGCAAAAGTTGATTCCCGCTCCTTCGCTAATGCTTTGATCTTCTCTTTGATTGATTGCTCAATTGCAGATTTCATAGTGTAAATGCCGAAATGTAAGGGGTTAGGTCGACCCTAAGCTTCTTCCCATACCTTAGAAGCTTATCGATGTCCGGTTTTCTAACTTTGCTTGTTTTTAAATAAGCTTGCAGTGCCTTTAAAGCGGTTTCCTTGTCCAGATAACGGAAAGAGTCCACAACGGTCCGTTCCTGGTCGAAAATTTTGATCTTCTCGCTGCCGATTTTAACAATAGTCTGTCCGAAAGAGATGTTCCGCATCCGAACGATATGAGCATTGGCCCTGGTAGGGGAGGTGGTGGCATGCGGAATGGCAATCCAAAATTCCCTCATGATTTCATCCGTCAAACCGTAATAACATAGAGCAGAAATGAGGCAAATGACGCCGTTCGGGATGCTCAAAGCAGTTACGGCAAGATCTTCCCATTCAAATTCGGAGTCGAAATCGAGGTTGTTGATTTTATACATCCCTTTGCTGACCCGTTCAATCTGCCCTTTC
>PLXF01000183.1:842-5645 GCA_003151315.1 Parachlamydiales bacterium | reverse complement strand
TTGGTCACAAAATTGAAAACGCCCCCTTTCCCTGTTTTCGGATCGCCTGCGTACCAGTTCTGCACCGTGGAGTACTTGATTTCGGCCCCTTTTTCTGCAATGAGCTCGACGACGGCGGCGTGGAGTTGATTGGTATCGAAAGCGGGAGCGGTGCACCCTTCGAGGTAACTTACGTAAGAGCCCTCTTCCGCGATAATCAAAGTCCTTTCAAACTGTCCCGTCTCTTTTTCATTGATCCGGAAGTAGGTGGATAATTCCATCGGACTTTTCACCCCTTTGGGGATGTAGACAAAAGNNCGTCGGAAAAGACCGCCGAGTTGAGGGCGGCGAAGAAGTTGTCTCCGATGGGCACTACTGAGCCTAAATATTTTTCTATTAACTCGGGGAAACGTTTCACCGCTTCGGAAATCGAACAGAGGATGACCCCCGCTTCCTGGAGCTTCTTTTGAAACACCGTCCCGAGAGAGACCGAATCGAAAACGATGTCGACCGCCACGTTGGTGAGCCGTTTTTGCTCATCGAGGGGGATCCCAAGCTTTTCAAAGGTCTTAAGTAGCTCTGGATCAACCTGATCGAGACTATCGAGCTGAGGTTTTGATTTGGGTTCGGAATAGTAGGAGATCGCCTGGTAATCGATGGGGGGGTATTTTACATTGGGCCATTTCGGCTCTTCCATCTCTTTCCATTTCTGAAAGGCTTTGAGCCTGAATCGGAGCATAAACTCCGGCTCCCCTTTTTTGGCTGAAATCGCTCTAACGGTCTCTTCTGTAAGCCCTTTCGGAAATACTTCAGACTCAATAGGCGTGACAAAGCCATATTTATATTCGGTCTTCTCGGCTAAAAACTGTTCTGTAGACATAGGAAATCATTTTTTTCCTAAGATTCTACCCAAAGTCCTGGACATATGTCAATTATTATAAATAGTTATATTTAAATGTACTATGATTAATTAATAAACTTAATTATCTTATCGATATAATATTAATTATAGGGGTGTTTAATGAAAAAAGAGCCATGGGAAGAGCTTCCCATTCGAAGTAAGGTGGAAATGGTAGAGGAGGTGGGAGAAGTGATCTCTTACCTACATAAAGGGATCCGTCTGCCGGCCGACCTTTTAATAGAGGATCTTAAGTATCGTTCTCTTTTTTTAGGGGAAGAGATCCAAGGGGATGTGCTTGTCTTCGCGGAGCAGGTGGCTTTCCAATACGATTACGACCCGTGGCACAAAGTAACCAGCAACGTCCAAGAAGCGGCCGACAAGCTCATCGAAGACTTGGGCTTCACTCCACCTCCTTTATATCATCCGTGATTCTGCTTGGGCATACCACTGCACCGTTTTTTTGAGCCCTCGGTCTAGCGTCCAAATGGGTGTCCAACCGAGTTCTTTTTTTATTTTTGACGAGTCGATGGCGTAACGAAAATCGTGACCGGGGCGATCTGCGACAAAATGGATCAATTTTTGATATTGCTGGGCCGATCCCCCTGTGTGGACAGCAAGCGTTTCGATGATCTGCTGGAGTAGCTCTACGTTGCTCAACTCGGTATCTCCTCCGATATCGTAGGTTTGCCCTTTTTTTCCCTGTGTTAAAATGGTCCAAATCGCCCGGGCGTGATCTTCCACGTACAACCAATCTCTCACATTAACGCCTCGACCATAGATCGGCAGAGGCTTTTGCGCGAGGCAATTGAGGATCATGACGGGGATGAATTTTTCAGGGAATTGGCCGGGGCCGTAATTATTACTACAATGGGAAATGGTGGTGGAGAGGTTGTAAGTGTGAGCGTAAGCGCGGACGAGGTGGTCGGAGGCGGCTTTTGTGGCCGAATAGGGGGAATTAGGGCGGTAGTTCGAGTGTTCAGTAAAATAGCCGCTCTCCCCTAATGAACCGTACACTTCGTCTGTGGAGATATGGTGAAAATGGATATAGGGGCATTTTCGAACGACTTCTAATAACGACATCGTGCCGAGGACATTGGCCTCTACGAAGGGGGCGGCTGAAACGATGCTTCGGTCTACATGGGTTTCGGCTGCAAAATGGACGATGGCATCGATCTCTTGCTCTAAGCAAATCCGCTCAATAAATTCTGTCTGGTTAATGTCGGCTTGAATAAACCGATAACGGGGATGATTTTGAAATCCATTTAGGTTGTTTTCATTTGCCGCATAGGTGAGTTTATCGACATTGACAATTTTTCCCGCAAAGGAGGAGAGGCGGAGAACAAATCGGATAAAGGCAGAGCCGATAAAACCGGCGCCTCCGGTTACAAGGAGATTGTTCACTTAGATCGCCACCGGTTTTTGCACCCTTTTTTCCTCGAAATATTCGGCTAAGGCCTCTCGCCAGGGGCGGATCGTTAACTTCTGTTCAATTTTACTGGTATCAAATGGGGTGTAGAGAGGGCGAACAGCTGGAGTTGGATAGGCAGAGGCGTGGATCGGTAAAATCCGTTCGCAGGCCATCGGAATTCCTTTCTGTTTGGCGCTCTCCCAAATGGCGCGGGCAAATGCATACTTACTCAGCGAGCCGTGGTTGGCATAGTGGTAGATGCCTGATTCGTCGCGCATAGCGATTAATGCTTCGGCTAAATCGAAAGCATAGGTGGGACGGCCGATTTGATCGTTTACGATCCGCAATTCGGTACGTTGGCGCATGAGATCGAGCATCAAAGAAGCGTAGTTGCGCCCTTCCCCGCCAAAGACCCATGAAGGGCGAATAATACAGGCGTCTGGCATATGGGTTAGGATTCTAAGCTCCCCTTCTAATTTGGTTTGCCCATACCAATTGAGGGGATTTGTTTCATCCTCTTCTCTATAAGGGCGCCTTAATCGGCCATCGAATACGTAATCGGTAGAGATGTGGATTAAGCGCGCTTTGCCTTGCGCTTGTTTTGCGAGATTTTCAGGGCCGAGCGCATTGGCGCGAAAGGCGCGATCTCGCTCTGTTTCCGCTACATCTACTTGAGCCAAAGCGGCCGCATTAATGATATGGGTTGCTCGATCAATATAGGGACGCACCTGCTCGCTATCGGCAATATCCACCTCTGCATGTGTTGTCCCAAAATGGTCAATGCCGTGCCGTTCTAAAACGTCTTGCAGAGCGCGACCCACTTGTCCACTAATTCCGGTGATCCAGATTTTCACGCAAATACCTCGCTGAAAAAGGGGCTCTGCAAGTCCCGAGGTGATAGGAGGGGATCGTGGATGGGCCAAGTGACATTAAGGCTAGGATCGTTCCACCGAATGGAGCGTTCTTGTTTTGGATCGTAGACGGCGCTCACTTTGTATTGGACGAGAGCGGTTTCGCTAAGAACGCAAAATCCATGGGCGAATCCGTCGGGAATGTAGAATTGACGTCTCGATGTATCATCCAATTCAACCGCAGCCCAGCGACCAAATGTGGGAGAGTCGACCCGGACATCGACAGCGACGTCCCAAATCGTTCCACTCAAGGCGGTGACGAGTTTCGCCTGGCCGGTTTGGAAATGGAGTCCCCGCACAGTCCCTTTGAGCGAGAAGGAGACGTTATCTTGAACAAAGGAGTCGTCAATGCCCGCCTCTTGATAGCGAGGCAATCGGTAGCTTTCGAGAAAATAGCCTCTCGCATCAGAAAAAATCTGCGGCTCTATAATTTTCAGCCCTTCGATGGCAAGGAACGAAACTTTCATCATAACCCTTTATAGCGGGTTATTGTCAAAGATTCACGATTTGAGTGCAACTACAGTTGCATTGCGCCCCGCATCTTTTTCCCGTCTGTAGGAGAAATAGTCTTCATTGGCACAAAAGGTACACACTTGCGCTATTTCGATATTTTTTTCCGGAACTCCGCAGGTGATAAGTTGAGCTTGCGCAATTTTCCAAAAATCGAAATGGTTCGCCTTTGTCATAAAAGGCCAGAAATCGTGGGGCAATTCTTGCCTGTAGTTTTTAAATTCGGCATGATCGGGACCTAAAGAGGGAGAGATACATACGACCAGATTATGGGCCTGTGTGCCGATTTCTCGATGGAGCGTATCGACTACTCGAGCATATAAGTTCTGCGCGCTTCCTCTCCATCCACAATGAGCAACAGCTACCGCCTCATGAACGGGGTCGTAAAAGATGGCGGCTTGACAATCTGCATGGGTAACGGCCAGGCCTATATCTTTTTCCGTTGTAAATAGAGCGTCGCCCTGGGGCACTTTATCCCAATTTTTGGCGGTTACTCTTTGGACTATAGTCCCATGTGTTTGATTGGGGAAAATAAGCTGTTTGATATCGAGCATTTTCCGAATAAGATCGCGATTGGCTCTAACTCGATCCACTTTATCACCTGTCCCCTCGCCTAAATTCAGCGAAGTGCAGAGTCCCTCGCTGACTCCTCCATGACGCGTAAAAGAGCCGTGAACAACATGTGGATATTGTTCCAGTAGCCCATATTCCAGCCATTCTAACTTAGCTTTTTCTTGTTGCATGCATTGATCCCCGTTTCTCTCTTTGGTATCAAAATTCGATTTGAGTTAACAGCAAAATTATAATCGAATATTGTGATATATAGAGGTTCCACTTGAAAGGCCTCCAAGATTTTTGTTTTAGCAGTTCAGATTTTTTAACTATTTTGGCAGGGTTATACCACAATAGTTGAAAAAACGAATTGTTAAAACGGAAATATTGGGTGCCTTTCAAGTGGAACCACTATATACACAAGTTATACTACAATCGGCCAAGAACTTGAAATTTCAGCAGCGTCAAAGTACCCTAGAATCTTTCGATCGCAACCCGCCCTGTATTACTAATACAGGGCGGGTTGCGAAGCTTCGCGGTCG
>PLXF01000183.1:0-826 GCA_003151315.1 Parachlamydiales bacterium | reverse complement strand
CGATTCTTGAACTAACTTGTGTATATATCGGTGTCATATGAGCACAGAGCCAACCCCACCTCGCCTCTCTCTAGGGGTGGGAATTATTTTAATCGCAAATCTCTTTTTTTCTTCCGCTAGCGCTTTGGTATGGGATTTCCAAAACCGTTTTCCCACGATTCAAATTGTTTTCATCCAAAATATCGTGAGCTTGATTTTTATTTTCCCTCTAGCGGTGCGTAAGGGTTTTGCTCGATTGAAAACGAATTATCTCCCGATTCATCTCGTTCGGGATCTGATGGGAGTAGCCAGCTACTATCTTTTCTTTCTCGCTATCCGCTTTTTAAATCTGATTGATGCGTCAACTCTTTACTATTTGGCCCCCTTTTTCGTTCCGTTTATCTGGTGGATCTGGATGAAAGAGGAGATCCCTAAAAATGTGTGGTGGTCAATTCTAGCCGGTTTTATCGGGGTGGCGACAGTTTTAAATCCGACTAAACAGATCTTTCAATTGGGATTTGTCTTTGGGATTTTTGGAGGCCTTGCATCGGCTATCGCTTTATCGGCCGTCCGTATTTTAAATCTGAAAAAAGAGCCGATGAGCCGGACCCTCTTCTATTACTTTAGCGTAGGTTCGCTTTTGACGTTCCCTTTTGCTTGGGCTTCTTGGGTGACCCCTATCGGAATGGAGTGGTTTTTAGCGGTCTCGATCGGCGTTTGTATCGCGACAGGACAAGTGCTTCTCACGATTGCTTATCGATATGGGACGGCCTCTTATCTTTCCCCTTTGGGTTATGTCAATCTAATTTATGCGGGCCTTATTAGCTGGTTTTTTTATAACAAGCCC
>PLXF01000175.1 GCA_003151315.1 Parachlamydiales bacterium | reverse complement strand
CCTCCTGAGTGGGAGCAAATCTCTCGTTAAATTCTGCAGTGGTCAAATACTTACCATAATTTTGCTGATCAGAGGGATTATGGATCTGTTGGATGAGCCGCTCTAACTCTGTTTGGTTGCGCAAAGGCAAAACAAAAGTAATAGGAACAGGCGTACTGGCATCAAGATGTTCCATGAAAACAGCTTGGGATACTGCCTTGCTTGGTACATGATCTGAAAGTCTTACAGCAGATTGGTTAGAAGTTGAATCCGATGCAGCTCCTATATTTAAGGTGAGCATAAACACCACCAGATATCTCAAATATCCTAAGAACATATTTTTCATGCGAGGCCTCCTGATGCTTTAAAAAATGGACTGCATTATATTTAAAAACTCTAGAGTTTACTATAAAAAAAATATTTTATAAAAATCTTTTTTTTATTTTTTGAAAAAACATTTCACAATCGCTTAAGAATTGGCTTTTGAGTCACATCGACGCGCGATTTTTTTGTCCGGTACTGAGCAACATGTCAGTCATAACTACGAGGTAATCTTGTAGTTGTCGTGTGATCAAAAATTTCTCTTTTACCAGTTCTTTTCCTCTTCTGCCGCATTCTTGACCGAGCTGAGGGTTTTGAAAAAAATCTTCAATGCGATCAGCCGCTTCTTGGGGAGTTGTTACCAAAAATCCTGTTTGTCCATCGATCACTTGCAACCGAATTCCTCCTGCATTACCTCCAATTACTGGTTTGGATTTCCATAACGCTTCCGCTACTGTAAGCCCAAAGCCTTCCTTTAGAGATTTCTGGAGAACAATGTTAGCTCCTCGTTGTAGAGCATTAATGATGCGGTGAGAATTAGAGGGAAGAACGATAATGTGAATATCAAGATCTCCCTCTGAGCTTTTTTCTACTTCTTTCAAAACTTTATCTCCTTCGGGATCATCCGAAGCGCCTCCTCCCGCCAAAATAAGCTGTAGCTCAGGATGTTTTGTTTTTGCTAGTCGGTATGTTTCAATCACTCCTAAAGGGTCTTTGAATCGATCAAAGCGAGAAACTTGTAGAAGATAGGGGCGGTTGTTATCGATTTGCAATTTGGTAAGAATATTCTTGATTTCATAGGAATCCAGCTCGATGTTCTTTTCACTCAAAGGATCAATGCTAGGAGGGATAATGTAAATCGGGTGAGGGAGTTTTTGTGAAAACTCTTTCATGGAAAAGATACTAGCATCGTAAAGATCTATATATTTTTTGAGGTACTGCCAGATGTATTCTGAGGGAGTAGAGAGATCGATATGACAGCGCCAGATCCATTTTCCCTTCCGATTCGGAAAGTGTGAGAGAAGAGATAATGGCTGAATGTCATGGATAAAGACGATATCTGCCTCTTGCAGCACTTTTTTCAAGGTGGCCGCATTTTTTTTATTTGTTTGTTCATAGATTTGCAAAGAGGAAGGAGAAGGAAGCGAACTATTTTCTCCTTGAAGCAGATTATGAAACATTTTTGTACATTGAAAAAAACCAGTCTCTCCTTGAATGATATGCCATTGGACGTTGAGATCTAAGATCTTCATCAAAGGCACCATTTGGGATAGAATTTCGGCAACACCGCCTCCATCTTTAGTCGAATTGACATGTACGATTTTTACATTTTTTATGGTGGCTGCCATTTGACAAAGTCGATCGATCTTTTCGGGTCCTAACAGAGCTCGGTATTGATTAAGAATATCCTGTCTTAACAAATCATCCTCGTGAAATTAATTCGATTTTTTGAGCCTCCACGATTTATACTGTACGCGGGTAGCTTTTTAGCTTTTGATGGCTTTAGAGTGCCCCAGGCTTTGACGATCGCGACGAGAGTCCTATTGTCGCAATAGGGCCGAGAAGCGATCGTCAAAACCTGGGGCACTCTAAAGCCCTTCAAATTCCAAGTCCATGGCCGAGTCCGGTATAAGAACACTGAATAAGGCTCTATCTTGCAGATAGAGGAAAACGGAAAATTTCTGCTAGTTAAAAGTTCTGAATCCGTTCAGCCACCCCAAAAACCACCAGTTGGACTGGCCGATATAGACACGTTGTGTATATTTCTGTAAAATGGCGCAAATTGTACGCAAAACCAATGAAGAGATTTTTGGCGTGTTGATTCAAATTTGTTTGTGCGTATTATCTTTTTTATTTGGTTTTTTAGCTCCTGTTTTTGCAAAATTATTTGTAAATAATTCCATAGAAAAAAGATATAAATGTAAATTAAATCTAGATGACGATAGGTCGATAAGAATACTTTTTTATCATTATATAAAACTAGTATATCCCGCTGCTGCTATTGCTGGTTCTTATTTATTTAAAAATAGAGCCATTCAAAAGCACTTGGGATTAAGTGAGATTAGCTACACTCTTGAAACTGCGACAAAACAAGAGATAGTTGTTTCTTGTTTGATCTCGATATTTTTTGTCATTATTTCTGCAGCAATGGTATTTACATATATTGCTATTAAAATTTCTAAATTTTCTGATAAGTGGTTATCGTAAGAGTTCTGGGCGTTACCCTTGCGCGGCGTCGTAACACTGTGTCAGCAAGGCGACAACAGAAGAGGCGGAAACTGTTTTACTTTGAAGAGTTTGATCGATTTCCCGTTTAATTCGGGGGTTAAGTTCTAGAAATTTTTTAATAATCATCCCCGTCATCCACGTCTCTAGGATGTTCTCGGAAGTGACTAAATTGTTCATGGCGCGCCAATCTGCTGCTATAGTAGGAGTTATTCGAGCTTGATATAGGAGCTGGGCTTGAGCTTCGCATCTTTCTAATGGATTTTTCTGGAATATAGCGACTGTGTGATGAGCTCTTGCTAGTAAATGGTAAAAATCTTGCTTACCGCGCAAATAAGACGGAATAGTTTGAGCCAGTCCGATAACACTTTTCAGAGCTTCACGTTTGTGACATAGGTTTTCCTGAATCCAATGTTTGTTAGCAGAAATAGTTTCTGACCAAAATTGATCCCCGGTAGAAAGGGTTTCTTTTTCTGAGGCTTTGAGCATAGAAATAACCTCAGAGGAAGAGAGGGGAGCTTGAACAATTCGTAAAACTCTCGGATTATTTACGTTTAAAACAACTTTTTTACTTCCTTGTAAAGGATCTATAAATTGGATTTCGCCGATTTGCAGATCGGTTAGTTCGCGGGTGCATATTTCTAGCTCTGTAAGAAGCCTGTGATCTGCTTGGCCCATAAAGAAAAAACAGAGGTTTTTTTCAGTTTTTGCATATTGATAAGTCATCTTGGCAACGGAAACAATGAATTCGCGTTTAGATTCAGGGCGTTGGCTATATCCTAGGAATAACTCATATCGTTGTGCAAAATTGGCAACGGATTCCTCGCTATAAGAGGAGTCTAGTAGAGCCTTTACTATACGGGAATCGTGGAGAAATTGAAGATTGCTTAACCGCTTTAGTACATCCTTAGAATCTTCAGAGTTGGCCCATTTGACGAGGTCGGTGTGGATCATCATCCCTTTAAAATCTCTCCCAGCGCCAGAAATATATTCATTGCCTTCCATAGGGGCAAAACGGCTTGTAAATCCATATTCTCGAATGAACATATGAGGCGTCTGATCGAGGAGTCGGGATAAGGGAGCTCGATTGAAGTGGGTAACGGGAGCCACAATCAGAAAGTCGGGCCGGAATTCCTCCATTACAGGGACAATCTCTTCAAGAGGCATTTTGTCTCTTACATTTTGTGGCTGCAAGATTTGATGATTGCGCGCTGTATTAACGAGAGCAGCTCGAGCTGGGCTATCTGTAGCCAGAGCAACTCGGGCTCCTGGAAATTGCCTTTGGATTAGATCCAAACTTTTTAGTCCAAAAACAAAGTCTCCGAATCCCCCTAGATCTAGGGATAAAACAAGAAATTTCTTTCCTTGTAGATTACGAGGGATATCTGAGAGGTATTGACATAGTAAATCTTCATTAAAGGGAATTTGCTGTTCGCCTAAATCACTCCAATCGGTGACTCGCAAGTGGTAATTTTGATTAGATAGGACCTCTCTATCCTCCTCAACAATGGAATCTCTTTGTGGTTGAAACGGATTAGCTTCAGAGATAGGCACATGAGTGCCAGCAGGAGGGTTTGTATTCGATGAGGCCGGCTCTTCGGTTATAGGAGTGATGCGTCTGGATGATAAATTGCAAAGATGCATGGCTCCTGAAATAATCGCCGCAGGAATGATGAAAAGTATAGCTGTAATACAGAGTCCGATGCGTTTGATAAGTGTTAGTAAATTTTTGCAAAAACCTTGATTCAAGGGTTGAACAAGCCCAGAGATCTGCCTTTGGCACCAGTTAACGGGATAGGGAATTCGATTAGAATCATTTATTTCGATTGTCATATAATTACCTTGTAGGCTTTTAACATTATAATTAATTTTCGATTATTTTTCTATAATCAAATTAATAGCAATACACCTGTATGTAATTAAAAATTTTTAATAATTTTATAAAGTGTTGATTTTTATTGCGATAAGTTAATGTATGTCTTTGATTAACGAACGAAAACCCCCGCTTCAAGCGGGGGTTTTTTTGTTTTATTTTTTGAGATCGTTGTAATACTTTTTTGCGGATTCATCTAAATCAGCTATTTGATCAAAATCGATAGATCCTCTAGTATCTGCTGCAAATTCGAGCGGCACTTTTTCGATAGAAAAAGAGATATCTTTAAAGTCTAAAACTGTAGCAAATTCCGGGCAAACTTTAGGTTGTTCTAACGCAGTTACTTTTCCTGTTCTAGTATCGATCCCTACATAAGAATAACCGCCTTCAAACGTCCGATATCGGAGTAAATGTCTTTGGTCAACTACATGTCCATAATTTTTATTTAAATCTAAGATGAGCTGCGGAATGTATTTTTCTACGGTAGTTCGGCCGCTTCCAACCCATCCTCCGACGAAAGTAACCTTTAACGCTCCTGGTCGATCCGTTATTTTTTCAAAAATTCTTTTTACGTTGTCGGGGGTTGCTGTACTTGCGTCCATGTGGGCTAAGACGGCTTCTTTACACATCCGATTATAAACGATCATAACAACGCAACTGGAAACGTTGGGAGTCCCAATGCAGGGCACGCCGGCTGAGTTGGTAATTCCATATTCTCTTTGTCTGACACCAATAATTTCTGAAACTGAACTCACAATATCACCCTAGTTTAAATTTTTTTATCTTATATGCAATTATACACAATAGTATCAATTTAATTATACATTAAATTAATACTATTATGTATATTAAATATTTTGTAAAACTAATCACGTTGGGTGTAAGTATACCGTTCGTGATTTATACTACAATCGGTCAATAACTNNACGCTGCTGAAATTTCAAGTTCTTGACCGATTGTAGTATAAGAATCGAATCACCACTTGAGTTCGCCCAAGCTCAGCAAAATGGCTGTGTAGAGTAAGGCGCCTGAAACGAACCAGAAGTAGCCCCCCTTTTCTTGTTTGGGTAACTCATATTGGAAAATATTCAAGAGGATTCCTCCAGCGACGAAAGAGATCCCGACCGCTGTCACCGCATCGGGAATTTTGGCTAGATAACCTGTGAGATAGCCAGCAAAAAGGATCGAGATTAGAAACCCCAACATGAATTTATTTTTAGAGACCTTGGCTAGGTGGTCTCGGATGAAATAATGGAGTCCGATAGCGATGGTGAAAAGCGTTAGGGGCTGAATTTCAGGATTAGAGCTGTCTGACAGACTCGCGCCTATAAAAAAATTAAATAGAAGATAACCGCTGAGGGGTAACCACTGGTGTTTTTGCGAGGATACGCGGGACTGCACTCCATAGTAAAAAAGAATGCCCATTAATGCTACTAGGTATGTATGCAGTTCTAAATAGGGGATAATGGGATCGAAAGTGCGCTTCAAAACAGGTTCCGCTCTTTCTAACGCGGGCAATAAATCGACAAACACATACGACAAGGAAACTCCCGAGGCAAAAGAGAGGAATTGTCGATGCCAAACCCACCCAAGTATTTTTGGGCGATTGGCAAAAAGGTGGATTGCAGCTAACACAAAAAGGGAAAAAAGGCCGGGGCTGATCATAACGAACATCCTAAAAAACCGATCTTGAAGAAAAAGGGGATTTTTCCCCAATCAAAAGTTCAGTAAGCTAAGGATTGGATTAGAGAAGATCGAATGGATTTTCATCGAGAATGGGGGATTTTCCTGAGGTGATTACGAGATAAGAGATCTCTTTGACCCCTTCTAGAGCAGTTCCCCCGTTGTGGATCTCTTTGATTCTCTCTTTGTCCACTTGCTCCACCATTTTAGTCGCGTCTAGCATACGCGCCTGCTCGATCGGGATGTGGATCGAAAGACGCGTATAGCTTCGCGCTATATAATCGGTGAAAACCATTTTCTTGCTGGGCATCTCTTGAAGAATGGATTGAGCGAGGATCTTTTTCTCTTCCTCCAGCAGCTTGATTTGTTGACAAATCTCCCGATAAGTGGCCATTTTTTCTTCTAGCGTCATGAAAAAACCTTTTATACCGATTCCCATCATCACGAACGGTATATAGCGTTGTTGTTTGAACTTAATTTTTACTTCAAGGGCTTTTTTTCTAGTAAAAACTGAATAGTGGATAGAGCCTGTTCTCGCACGATGTCGGGGATTTCGGCTCTTTTGGCAATTTTTTGATAAGCGGCTATGGCCTCTTCGTTTTTACCCATTTCCAGAGAGCAATTGGCACAAACAGCGAGCATTCCGTAGTCGTAGATCCATTTTTCTACATACACAATATCGTCCGGGATGGGGATTGTCTCTCCAAAGCGGGCGAGGAGATATCCCAAGATGTAATTTTTTTGATTATAAAAATAGTTGGCCAACCGGCAAAGGGGCTCTGCGCGAGTAGGACGGTAGCGGTAAGCTTCGCAGTAGCTTTTGATGACGAGGTCGGAATCCATTTCGAGCAGCTCTTGGAGATGACCCATATAGTATTTGGCCCAGAAGGTGTGCTGATCCCAGCCCGCCATTTTGGCCCTTTTTTCGTAATTCTTTAGGGCGAGATTTAATTTTTTTGCATTGTAGTAGGATTGGGCCAGATAGTAAACGTAATCGGAGTTGTTTGGTTCGTTGAGTAGGGCCGCTTCTAATGTTTGGGCGTCTTTCAGGTATTTTTTGGGATCGGTGGAACGGTGTCCATCTTTAGCCTCGGCCGATATGATGACATCTTGAAGCGTCTCGAAAGAGCGCTCTTCTTCATGTTTCAACGATTCATGCAATACGCCATGCCAAGCCCAAGTGAGGTGGTTATTAATCAAAAGGGCTCGCAAACAGGTGGAAAGAGGCTCTGTGCTGGTGCGAAGTGTCCCTAGATAGACATCTCGATGTAGCGTTTTTTTATTAAAGCTCCCTTCGAGAATCTCATCTGCATCAATAAATAAAAGATAGTCTCCCTTTCCCTTAGCTAACTTCAGAGCCTCGTTGCGATTATGGCCAAAATTTACCCACGCTTGTTCGTGGAGCTCGCCAGGAATATCGCTTAAGAATTCTCGAATGACCTCTTGTGTATTGTCTGATGAGCCTGTATCGACAATGACCCAGTAGTCGATGAACGGTTTAATCGATTCCAAACACCGTTTAATCACCGGCGCTTCATCTTTCACGATCATGTTTAAACAGATCGTGTTCTCAGTGGAGTCTACGACAGATAGCAAGAATGTAAAGCAGAGGATAAGTAATCGTTTCATTGTCTGTGGACACCCTCTAAAGTTTTTCCTGAACTTGTATATAATGTTTATATCGTTTTAGCTTAAAAATAGATTGATGGAAATGGAATTTTTTTACACCTCTCGTGACTCAATAATTGCTTTTTGAGTCACGAGAGGTATAAAGGTGTTTGATGAATACTAAGTGGCCTATGTGGGCATTTTATGCGCAAATGATTTTGGGACTTTGGCTCATAGCCTCTCCCGATACCTTTGGATACAAAAGTTCTATTTTATGGTGGAGCGATGTTAGCTGCGGCGTATTCCTTATTCTATTTGGCTGGTTTGGCAGAAGAAATCCTCTATGGAATTTGCCTTTATTGGCGATCGGGATTTGGCTACAGGCGGCTCCTCTCCTTTTTTGGGCACCTTCAGGGGCGTGCTACCTAAACAACACCCTTATAGGACTCTTTGTTATCACCTTTTCCTTTATCGTGGTGCCAACTCCCAGACAGCTTCCCGATCAGGGGCCTGAGCTGCCTCCAGGCTGGAGTTATAACCCCTCATCTTGGCCGCAACGCCTCCCGATCGCTTTGATCGCCTTTTTATGTTGGATGATTTCTCGGTATATGGCGGCGTTTCAACTAGGGTATATCGACGCGGTTTGGGATCCCTTTTTTGGAGAGGGGACGCAGAAAGTCCTCACATCCGACGTGTCAAAAGCTTTTCCGGTTTCCGATGCGGGCTTAGGGGCATTTGCTTATACGTTCGAATTTTTAAGTACCATTCAAGGGGGGACGCTCCGCTGGCGCACTTCGCCATGGATGGTGATCCTTTTTGGAATTTTGGTCATCCCCGTTAGTATCACAAGCGTTGTCTTGATCATTTTGCAGCCACTTGTTGTAGGATATTGGTGCTTTTGGTGTCTCGTGACGGCGGCTCTTATGTTAGTTAGCATTCCGTTTGCTATCGATGAGGTGGTTCTTGTATGGCAGTATTTACGGCGTTCAAATCTCCCTTTTTGGCCTTTGTTTTTTAAAGGAGGGGAGTGTAGGGCTGCAACCGAAGATTTACGAACCCCTTCTTTGGATGCCCCTTTGTCGGTTTTATGGCGGGCCTCTTTATGGGGAATGACCGCTCCCTGGAATCTTTGTCTCTCTATTTGTGTGGGCTTGGTGCTGATGGTTATTCCTAAGTGGGTGGGGATTACAGGCAAACTTCTCGACTTCGATCTAATTATAGGCGCCTTTAGTGTAGTAGTGGCCGTTGTCTCATTTGCTCAACATGCTCGAGCTTTTCGTTGGATAAATCTCTTACTTGGGGTCGCCTTACTGGCCGTTTCTTGGACAGAAAGATGTCAGCTTTTCGGCGAGGCCGCCGCTATCCAACTGAGCTTATCGCTTCTATTGATAGGGTTGTCTTTCTATAGAGGCAGGTTTCGGGAGTCTGTCCAAATGCCAACGGTTCAAAAATAACTCAAAATCGACATTATTATTTTAAATTGATTGCTTTTTTGTAATAATTAAGGGTAAACTCTTGTTTGCAGATTCGGCTTTCGTAGGCCGTTTCTAGGTTATTTATTTTTCAGATTATACAAGGGATAGGTGCATGTCATTTAAAAATTTTACATTAATACCCGAATTACTCCGTGCGATTGAAGAGAAAGGTTACGATAAGCCGACGGCTATCCAAGCGCAAGCAATCCCTCTAATTTTAGAGGGGGGAGACCTTCTCGCAGGATCCCAGACGGGTACAGGTAAGACGGCAGGGTTCGCTCTCCCTTTGTTACAAAATTTGATGAAAAAAGGGAAAGTGGGGGCTTCGGGTGTAGTGAGAGCCCTTATTTTAGCGCCGACTCGTGAATTGGCTATGCAAGTGGAAGAGAGCGTAAAAGAGTTAAGTAAATACTTACCCTTGAAATCTATCGCCGTTTTTGGAGGGGTGAATATTAAAAGTCAGGTTAACCGGATGCATAAAGGGGTCGATATCATCGTAGCGACGCCAGGCCGCCTTTTGGATCTCGTGGAGCAAAAGTTTGTCAATCTTTCCCAGATTGAGATTTTGGTCCTCGACGAAGCGGATCGGATGCTCGACATGGGATTTATCCACGACATTAAGCGAGTTCTAAAGCTTTTGCCTAAAGCTCGCCAAAATCTCCTTTTTTCTGCGACGTTTTCCTCTGAAATTAAGAGATTGGCCAATGACCTGCTCCACTCCCCAAAAATGATTGAAGCGGCTCGGTCGAATTCGGCTGTAGAGGCGATCTCGCAGGTGATTTATCCTGTCGATAGCAGGAGAAAGTCGGAGCTGCTCACCTATTTAATTAAAACGCATAACTGGCGCCAAGTATTGGTCTTTATGAGAACCAAGCACGCGGCCAATCGATTGGCTCTCCAGCTTACAGCAAAAGGGATCAGCGCCGCGGCGATTCACGGAAATAAAAGCCAAGGGGCTCGAACGAAGGCTCTAGAGGATTTTAAAAAAGGGGATGTTCGCATTTTAGTCGCAACCGATATCGCGGCTCGCGNNCGTGAATTTCGATTTACCCCATGTACCCGAAGACTACGTACACCGTATAGGTCGGACAGGTCGCGCAGGTCATACAGGAGAGGCTGTCTCTTTAGTTTGTATCGATGAGAAAAAGCTTTTGATCGATATCGAACGGGTGTTAAAGGGACCTATTCCTAAAGTTACTATAGCGGGTTTTGAGCCAGATCCCTCTATTCCGGCCCAGCCGATCGTGTGCGGTCGCCAGACCCCGCCTCGTAGACGATAAAATCTCTCAAGAGGCCAAAGAGGGGGAGAATCCCCCCTCTTTGGGTCTTGTTCATCCTTTTCTTTTGAAGTATTGAACCTCTCTTTCATGTTTTTCAGCAGCGGCCCTTGTTGTAAAGGTGCCCAGATTTCTCTTTTTCCCTGTTTTTGGGTTGATTGAGCGGGAATAAAGCCTATATTCTCCTGAGCGAAGCTTGCGTATCATAGAATGCTCCTGTATTATTTTTTGGATTAACAAATCCTCGGGTTCACTGTCAATCGGTTATCTTAAATTGCTGGATATCAGATTGTTAAATGTTAAGTTTTCTTCGAAATGTAAACGCTTCAATACCTCAAAAACCGACAACAAAATCTTTATATTCATTTAGTTTCGCCTGAAAGAAAAGAAATTTAGGCAAAAAAATTGTCCTTTCAGTATACTGGCTAGTACTGAATACGTTCAGAAAAACAAAAAATAAGGAATCAATCGTGGCAAAATCAAAAGGTACAGTTAAGTTTTTCAATACACAAAAAGGCTTTGGCTTCATCACTCCAAAAAATGGTGGCAAAGATCTTTTCGTTCATGTTAGCAACATCAAAGGGGACGCTGAGTCTCTCCGCGAAGGACAAGAAGTTGAGTTCGTTGAAGGCGCAGGACGCAAAGGTCCAGAAGCTACAGAAGTACAACCTCTCTAATTGAACGGGTCTTTTAACGGACCCGAAGCAGCCATGTTCTGAGAGAAAATTCGGAATTGCAGGTTTCGAGGCGGTGCGCTTGCAGTATAAATTGCAGCGGTTTGACACCAACACCGATACCTGTTCCAGTTTTCATAAAGAAAATGGCTATCTCTCGATTATAATGGGATTTTAAAGCTCAGCTTAACGAGATTCCTGCCATTCCCCCGGCGCAAGTTCCTATAGCAGCTCCTGTTGCTCCTGTTAAACAAATTCCTAGAGTCATTCATCATATTGCCCCTCCTTTTTAGGAAGGGACCTATTAAAAATTGTATTAATATTGCGCAAAGGTTTCTTGAGAAAAAGAGGTTACTGGCGGCCGCTATGCCTTTTGAAGTCGATATAGCCATTCGGTATATTGACGCAGAGCAATTGCACGGTGATGGTATCGCCAACATCTAACCTTTCGTATCCCTGAACCAACTTTCCCTCTATAGGTGGATTTTTCAGTCGCACCCACACATTGTGGTTTTTATTTCCCGTTACTAAAGCATCGAATACTCGTCCAATTTGATTTTGAAGAACAAAGGCGGCTGCCGATTTGATCATACGACGCTCCACTTTTGCCGCGTCGTTTTCTTTTTCTGTGCAGTGGCGAGCTAAATAGTTAAGTTCTAGGGAAGAATAGGGGGACTGGAGCGCATAAAGACCCGATTTTAAGAGGCGTTGCATGATTAGATCGGGGAAGCGGCGATTGGGAGCAGTTGTATGGGCATAATGGCTCAGAGCTAAATCGAAGTGGCCCGGCTCGGGATCTAGGGTATATTCTCCTCGACCGATCAGCTTGATAATCGCTAAGCAAAGATCGGGAAAATAAGGGGGGTTTGCGATCCGTTGATCGGTCAGAAATAGTTGAAGGGCCTTGGCGTCGGGCTGTGGGGGGAGGGAATAGTGCAACGCTTGGGCTAACGCAACAATCCGGTCCCACCGTTTTGGTGTTCGAACAACCCGTTTAAAAACGGGAAGGCGATTGCGCCGTAGATATTGAGTCGCCGCAGTGTTTGCGGCAATCATAAAGTATTCGATTAACTGGTTAGCTCGACTCTCTTTTCTTTCTCTGAGCTCGACCACGATTCCTTCAGAGATGACAGGTTCTAATTCTGTTGAGGCAAAGAAAAGAGCTCCTTGCTCCTCTCTAAATTTTTTCATCTTCTGGGCGAGTCGATCTTGTAAATGGAGCTGTTCTTTTAACCCCGGCACTTGATCCAAAATAGGATAGGGGACTTTTTGTTCGAGCCACTGTGACACATGGTTGTAGGCGAGCTTTGCTTGGTTGCGTACCCATGCGGGATAAAGATCGAGTAGCTCCGACTGCCCTTCAGGACTCACAAGGATTTCAACGACGATTGCCGCACGATCTGCATGTTCATTTAAAGAGGTAAGATTTGTGGAGAGCTTCGGAGGAAGCATAGGGAAAACTTGGCCCGGCGTGTAGATAGAGGTCGTATTATGGGCTGCATAATGGTCAATAGGAGTTCCCTTTTTTACTAAGGCATCGACATCGGCGACTGCAATAAAAATTTTCCCCTCTTCCGCGTAGGTGAGCTGATCGAGATCTAACGAGTCGTCATTATCAATAGAGCACCAAAGAAATTTGCGCATATCCCGGTAAGGTGGTTGTGGGAAGGCGGGCTGTTCTAAAAGGGCCACTTGATTGAGAGCTGGTTTAGGAAATTCGGGAGAGAATCCTTTTTCAATTAAAGCCGTACGGGCGATGTCACTTAAGAGAATAATCACACTCCGTATACCACTCATAACTCAAAAACCAATTCTTGAATCGCGAGAGGTATAAAGCAAATGGTAATCACGCCACCGACGATCAAAATGGTCCACATCATACTTCCTAGATGATCACAGGTGCTAAAATGGCGGGATAGGGCGGCTAAAAAAAGGGCGATGGAAAAAAGGGCGACAAAAAAAGGGGAAAACACCCAGGAGTGAGATTCAAATAGATTGTACATAGACCAAACTATAAGGACCTCACTCCTATTGCGTCAACTAGAGCGCATGTTGGGGGTTTGCTAGCGCGCAATAAAATTGCTTCACGATTGCCTCTGCCGCTTGAGAGCCTAAGAGACTATTTTTTACATAATCGGCCAAGGAATGGTCTTTAAGATCGGGAGCAAGCGCTTTCCTGAGAGAACAATACATGCGTGCTTTAGCAAATATGTGGCATGTCTCGTTCAGTGTTTTTACTGCGATTAGAGCTTCTTTAAAGGCTTGTTTTAAACGGTCGATAGCCGTTTTGTCAGAGGCAAACCGGTCCGTGACACAAAAATGGAGAGCCTCATCTAAAAGAGCGTTGAAGGTAAATCCCCGAATTTCTAACTGATGGGCCAATTCATAAATCGCCCCTTCTCTCCACCCTTTTATCGGATCGATCTCAAAGGTAATTACATGAAGATCGGGTTCTCGGATTAGCTTTAGCCCTTCTGTTTCCCGAATGGTCGATGCAAGTTGTAGTGTAGACTCTCGAATTCTAGTGGCTTTTTCTCTATACCCCTGCTCCCCAATCCCAACAATGGCTAAAAGAGCCTGAAGCGCCCCTGTTACAGGTTCGCTTCCTGCATCGCTGGGGGTTCCGTAAACGCCTCCAGTCCAGCCGGGTATGGCGTAAAAGGCATAGTAGGCTAAATTATTTTGGTTGGGGAGTTTTTTAGTGACTAACACGGACGATCCTTTGGGAGCACACCCATTTTTGTGCGTGTCTACGGAAAGGCTAGTCACTCCATCAATAGCTAAAAACTTGGTGTTATGCACATATTCCTGAACAAAACCTCCCAAGCAA
>PLXF01000158.1 GCA_003151315.1 Parachlamydiales bacterium | reverse complement strand
AAAGAGAAACTAATTTGATTCCGAAAATCAGGAATGGGACAAGCCCAAGGAGTGGGCGACGCTGAAAGGGTAAAATCAAGGGACACTTCTGAGGGAGCTGGACCTCTATTTTTTTTCTCTTCAGCAAAATGGCTATTGGGAGGGGAATCGGGACAAAAAGCTAAAGGGGGCGTTAACCCCGCGAAAGTCCCTATAATGGCCAGGCCATACCATCTAATGCGCTCAGGATGAAAGGCGAAATTATTCTCAGCAACCATTCCTAAAACTTATGTGAAATGAAACAAAACAGCTTATGTCATTTTGTAATATAAGATAAAGGCATAAGGCCATATCACTGAATTTTAGCAACTTACAAATCCGAAGCCCAATGAGAAACCAATTTGCCAAAAACGACCAAAAGATTTAAAGTATAAATTAGTATTGCTAATTACGCAAATCTCTCACGGGTGATTGGAGAAACGAGGAGTTACAATGAGCAAAAACAAATTCAGTGATAAATTTAAAGAGGGAGTATCTGTTCAAGAGATTGAAGATTTCACTCGCAAGCATTCGTCGGAGGTCTTCTCAGGTCTTGGATTGATTATAGGAGCCATCTCCTCCATCTTCGGATTTTTTACAGGTCCTGGATTGACTATTATGTTCGCAGCCTTGGGAGCCATTTTAGGCATCTTCTTCCCTCAGCCTGTAGAGAGGGGTTTAAAACAGGGTTACGCCTACATATTTAAGCAGGAAAAATCCACACAATTGATTTTGGGTGGCGTAAAGATCTTGGTCGCTATTTTCTTACCTTTTGTCCTCTTTGGAATTTTCGGACTATTGGCAGGAACCTCTTTTCACTACTACACCAGGCTTGCTCAAACATTTACCGATCATAAGCCTCCCCGACCCTCTCGAAAAAAAAGCAGCGAAGAGCACGACTAGAACACCTTAAAATCCAAGGGCTGCTTTTCGCTCTGAGATGTAGTGAGTTAGGTCGAGATTTTTATCTTGGTATTGAGCCAAGACCGATTTCTGGACCTCTTCTGAACCTTTAGCAAATTCTTGGAGATCCTTCCAAGCAGCAATTTCACCAGGGGTATTTTCTAGATGCCTCTGCAGGCAAGCAATCCGTATCAAGTTGTGTGTATAAAGTTGGGGATCGTCTCCCAGCAGCTCTTTTAATCCCATCGCCTTTTCTAATGCTTCCTGATAAAGTCCGCGCCCAATCAGAAGCGTAGTCTCAGCAAATGAGGCATGTAGTGGACATTCGGCCTGTAATTTTTTTATCCCGCTTTGTGCGTAGGGAATCGCTCTGTCGTAGTCCCCCGCTTCGATCCATTTTTGGGCGATTAAAGCGTCATATTTTTGATGCAAGTCTGTCGTATTTTTTAAAGCTTCTACTAAATGACTAAACAGAGCGGTATCGGTTGGATTGGATTCCCAACGAGCAAAGGCCGTTTGGGTTCGTTGAAAATCGGTATAAGAAGGGCCCGATGAAGAGAACGCGATGACCGCAACTCCTACGACTAAGAGGGACATAACTCCCGCCATACATTCTTTTTTGTAAACCAAGCAGTTTTGAAAAAACCGATCTAAACCCGAAACTTTTTCCTGTTCCATCTGTAATCCTTTTCTAGAGATTCTAAAACGACACCGATTTCATCTCAATAATATACCGCTATATATATAGTGGTTCCACTTGAAAGGCATCCAAGATTTTTGTTTTAACAGTTCAGGTTTTTAACTATTTTGGCAGGGTTACTATTCGAAGACCATAGAACCCTGCCAAAATAGTTAAAAAGATGAATTGTTAAAACGGAAATATTGGGTGCCTTTCAAGTGAAACCTCTATATACCTCTCGTGACTCAAAAATTGGCTTTTGAGTCACGAGAGGTATACTCGTTCCATCCCCTCTATTGTCTGATCAATAGTAAAGTGTTTTTCCACCCACTTTTTTGCCGACTGGCCCATCTTAACTCTCATTTGAGGATCTGCCTGAAAGGCTTTAACGGCATTAGCCACCTCTTGAGGGGAAAAAGAATTTACTTGTAAGCCCGTCTCCCCGGGAATACAAACCTCACCAAGTCCGCCAACGGCTGTAGCGATTAACGGCTTGCTTAAATAAGCCGCTTGTAAAATGGCTTGAGATACCCCCTCATTAGCCGTACTGAGCAAAGTAAAAACATCTAAAGAGCCTAGCGCTGGAAACGGATTTTCCAAATGACCGGTGAAAAACACAATGCTTTCTAAATTCATCTCCGCAGCCATTTTTTTATACGTCTCCGCATGCCCGCCGCCGATAATTACCCATCTCAACCCTTTTTCTTCCCGCAACAAATGGGCCGCCTGCAGAAAATCGGGAATTCCCTTCCACGACCGCATAAAACACGCAGTTCCAATCAACATCTGCTTTTCATCTACTCCTAATTGCCTTCTAAATTCTTCCGCTGCTTCTTCAGAACAGACAATCTTAGAGGGATCAACCCCTGTAGGTATGGAACGGCACAGTTCCCTCTTTTTTCCCGATTGCTTACAAATCATCGGAATAATCGATGCGCAAGTGGTGACTACAAAATCGGCTAAACGGCCATATAGAAGGCGACTATTTATTCCCGGTTTGATAGGGGCAGATAGATGTCGGGTTCGGATAATTCTTACTCGGGCAGCACGGGCTGCAATTCCCCCAATCCAGGCATCCAAAGAGGAGTGGGTATTCACAACGGCGATCTGGTGTTTGCGAATAAACCAGAGCAGTTGCAAAAAGGTGACTATCCAACCGCTTTTCCGAAAATTGAGTTCATAGACGGCAAAGCCCGCTTCTCTAGCCCGATGGATCAGTTGCCCCCCTTTCATCACTCCCAAAAAAACCTGATGCCCTTTCCGTCGCATCCCTTCCGCTTCGCGCAAAATCCTCATTTCTTGCCCACCCCATCCGGGAGAAGCCTCTAAGTGGAGAATATTCACAGGACCATCCAGTTCTTGAGTATTTTGCGGTGCCCCGAAGAAAAAGGCAAATGGGGCAATTGCGCCACAGGAACCCAACTATAACCAGGAGTCGTAACTTTCTTATTTAATTGCAGATAGTAGGGGAATAAATGGGCCAAATATCGGGTAAAACTTTGCTTCACGGGACTTAACTTTACAATAGATTGTGAATCTGCCCAAAAAGGGCACTCTTTCGCGCGTAGAACCCCGGGTCGGTAAGAAATTTCAGTGTAAGGAAATTCATACAAATCGGCCATCACCTGTCCTTGTGCTCCCTTCTTAACAAGCACTTCTCCTTCTGCCTGCGCTACAAAAACCAAACGGAACAGCTCCGTCGTAGCCACTGGAGCGGCTTTAATCGGCAACAGCTCCGCCTTCCCTGTTCTAAACCCCCCACAGCCATTTTGAAGAGGACAATCGACACAACGGGGAGTCCGGACACAGAGGGAAGCCCCTAGCTCAATTAACGCTTCGGCTGTGACCCAAGGCTCTTTCAGATCGAGAATTTTTTCCGTCCATTCGGCTATTTTTTTCTTTGTCTTTTGTTTGGAAATATCCTCTTCGATTAAAAAATAGCGGGCTAATACCCGAGATACATTCCCATCCACGGCCGCTGCGCGCTGATGAAACCCGAAACCTAAGATAGCTCCAATCGTATAAGGGCCCAATCCGGGCAATCGAGTTAATTCTTCTGCAGAAGAGGGGATCTGTTTACCAAATTCTGCGATGATCATTTTAGCCGCAGCCTGGATGTTGCGCGCCCGCGAATAATAACCAAGCCCTTCCCAAGCTTTAATGACCTCTTCGATAGGGGCCTCTGCTAGCTTTTCAACGGTGGGAAACAGAGTCATCCAACGTTCAAAATAGGAAATCACGACACTCGCTCTCGTTTGCTGAAGCATGATTTCAGAAATCCAAACTCGGTAAGGCGTTTTTTCTTTTCTCCAAGGAAAATCTCTTTTATGAGCTAAAAACCAAGCGTGTAAATCAGAAATTTCCTTCACGGCAAAGACCTTTGTCTGCGATTATAGATAGATTATGGCAAATTCTGAGATTCAGATGAAGGTCGCAGCCCTTATTTTCGACGAATCGAGCCACTATCTCGACCATCTCGCCCCTTATTGCGCTCTGCAAGGCTGGCCGCTCCTCGTTTGTGAAGAGGCCATTGCCCTTCTAGCCAAGAAATACTATCCCGATGTTGAGACCCTTGAGATTCCTTGGCATCAGATCACCCTTCCCTCTACGATTGTAAGCTGTTATCCGCACTCTATGCTCCAAGCGGCTTTTCCCACAGGGAAACTGAACACCCTTTGGCTCCCTCATGGCAACTCGGACAAAGGATGGAAAAGTCCCCTCATAGAAGGGCTTAAAACCGAGCCGAGTCTATTAGTATATGGGCAAAAAATGGTCGATTTTATTACAGAAAAGGGGCTTCCTCTCTCCTCCTTCCAAATTCAACGAGTAGGAAATTTTCGGCTTCAATATGCTCAGCGCCACGCCCGCTTTTATCAGGAAATCCTCCAAAAAACCTTTCTTTTGCCTTCCGCTGAGCGCACATTTCTCTATGCACCTACTTGGAAAGACACCGAAAATAATTCCTCATTTTGGGAAGCTTTCCCTATTTTAGCTCAAGCCCTTCCAGAGGCATACAACCTTCTGGTTAAACTTCATCCCAACACGACAAGAACCCACGCCCCCGAAATTGAGCGCCTAATAGGTCGTTATCAAAACAAAAAAAATATTGTCTGGGTTACAGAATTCCCTCCCATTTACCCACTGCTGCAGATATGCGATGCCTACATCGGAGATATGTCTTCGATCGGCTACGATTTTTTAGCGTTTAATCGCCCGATGTACTTTCTCAATTCCCAAAAACGGGATCCCTGCATAGACAAGGGGCTCTATCTCTACCAATGTGGCCTCGAAATCCAACCCGAAAACTATGTAAATCTTTTCCAAATAGACAAAGAAACGCGAGAAAGCGACCTTCCCCAATTTTCTGCGTTAAGGGAAAAAATATACACGTATACTTTTTCCTAAGGCGTGTCGTCAATTGACGGCCCGCCCTAATCCTCAGAAACTAAAGGGGGCAAAACATATACGGTACGTAAATCGTTGAGATTTTCAACCGTTGGACGAGCTTCGATCTCGTAAGAATAACCCCCTTCCGGGAGCTGTCCAACGGCGAAAATTACAGCAACCTTAAGACCTGGCGGAAAAACGCCATCCAATCCCGAAGTAACCAATACGTCTCCTTCTCTTAAAATAGGGAGATCGCTCCCTGCAGAAGAACCGATTCGTAAATCGCGCGACGGTCCCTCCTGATCTGAATAGTCGTAGTTAAAACCGATCCCCTTTAAAACCAAACCTCGAGCTCTCCAAAGAGGAGCCGAACTCCCTTGCAATTGCCCCTTGGCAAAATACCCATCTTCGCCTCCAGTCCCTTGTTCCAATTTTTGGAGACACCCCATTAAAAACTCCTTTTCTTGAGAGGGTAAAGGAAGATCGTTACGCGTAGATAAAAGCTTGAGCATAGAGCCCGCTAAAGCCCCGATTTCTCTATTTTGGACAGAGCCGCGAGCTACGCGAACAGAGGGGACTAATCCCGAATCGGTAATTAAACGGACCCTTGATTGTTTAGGACCTACAAACTCCACAACTCCCACTAAAGAGGTCCCCACAACGACGGGGCTATTTTTTGCGATCACGTTTTGGCCCGCAAAATCGTTATCTATTTGCCCTGCCTGAATCCACACGCTGCTACTCCAAGAGCTGGGATCCCGATAAATGACTGGGGCTGCAATTGCCGATAACTGACGCTTTAACAGATCATCGACCTCTTTGAATCGGCGTTTAAAAAAATCCTTTTTCTCCTGTTCTTTACAAATCTGTAAAACGTGCAATTGATCTTCTATTTGCCGCACCATCTGCAAGTAATCGCTCTGAATCTCCAATTGAGATCTCAGATTTAATACCTCCATTTGTAATTGACAAAGCTCGTCTGTACTGGGGGGAGTCGCAGAGCCAAACCAAGGGCGCGTCGTGATATAATTTTTTGTCCGATCGGCCAATTTCCAGGCGGGAATAAAAGAAGCGACCGAAAAAGAACGGATATTATCTGCGACATGCTTAGGAAAGCTAAGCAATACAAAGAGGATAAAGCCTAAAGAAACAAAGGAAGAAAAAGGAGGAATCACCGATCGCTCACAGCTAAAATGGCCCTAACTACATAATCTATATTTTCTGAAGTCAATCCTGCAATACTGATCCTACCATTGTCGATCAAATAAATAGCATACTCATCTATCAGTTGTTGTGCCTGCGACTTATCTAAGTCAACAAAAGAAAACATCCCTTTATGATTGCGCAAATAGTGAAAATCTTTCCTTTTAGCTTGAGATGTTAGCCCCGAAACTAACTGTTCCCGGGCCGACGAAAGGCGCGAACGGATCGCTTTAAGATCTCCCTCCCATTCCTTTTTCAGAGTGCTATTTTTCAACACTTCCCAAACAAGACGAGCCCCATAAGCCGGAGGATTAGAGTAGAGGGTCCGAATACACCCATTCACTTGACTACCCACCCGCATCTTAACTACGGGGTCGGGAGTTACTACATAAAGAGCCCCCACTCGCTGATTATATAAGCTGAAGTTCTTAGAACAAGAATAGGCAACGAGCATCTCATGCCCCCTCTCATAAAAAAGGCGAACGGGATAGGCATCTTCGTCGACCCCCAACCCGAATCCTTGGTAGGCAAAATCAAAAAAGGGAACCAGCCCACGCCTCAACATAAGATCGGAAATCTGTTCCCACTCTTCACGACTCGGATCGCATCCGGTGGGGTTGTGACACGCTGCGTGGAGAACTACAATGCTCTTTTCTTCAAGCGTTTCAAGACTTTTACACATCCCTTCCAGATCAAACCATTTTTTTTCGGAAGAGTAGTAAGTATACGAATCGACAGAGAACCCAGCCCTCTCAAAAACACCCCGGTGGTTCGGCCAGGTGGGGTGAGAAATCGAAACCCGTTTCGACACCTCTTGCGCTAAAAACTCAGCGCCCAGGCGTAAAGCGCCCGTCCCTCCGACGGCCTGAGCGCCAAAGATCCGGCTATGCTCTTGGTCCCATCCCTGCCCAAATATCACCTTTCCGATCTCATCAACGAACCCGCTTAAACCCTCAAAAGGGAGGTAATCGGCGACCTCTTCTTGCCGACCCACCAGCTCTCTAGCCTTTTCCACGCTGGGTAGAAGGGGAGACCGAAGCTTCTCATCCTTATAAATGCCAACGAGAAGATTAACTTTATTCTCTCTAACATCCGCTTTGAAAGACCCCGTAAGACCAAATATCGGGTCGGGCTTCGCCTCTAAAACCTCATCAAAAATCATCAATCACACCTCTCGTAACAGACTATTCTACCTCTCAATAATTTTACTGACAATTCAATGCTTGAACCAAAATAGCCAATAGACTTAAGATTTTGAGCTTCTGGTGGGGCGTTAGCTCAGTTGGTAGAGCGCAACAATGGCATTGTTGAGGCCATCGGTTCAACTCCGATACGCTCCAAATCCTCTCTATTAAAATAGTCCACAATATTTACTACTGCCATTTCAATCGGCTATATCTTTTGCGCGTTTCGCCCATTAGGTTTCTCTGTGTGCTCGGTGTTTGAATTAATACTGCCCCCCTTTCC
>PLXF01000171.1 GCA_003151315.1 Parachlamydiales bacterium | reverse complement strand
AAACGACTTAAGTGTTTGGGCACATTATTGAGCGCCTCTAACGTGAGGCCGCATGTTAAGGAGGCGTCCCCCAAAATAGGGATGACGTGGTCGTTGCGTCCTTCTAGATCTCTCGTTTTGGCCGCGCCCAAGGCAAGCGAAAAGGCGGTTCCCGCATGGCCGGCGAAAAAATGGTCATGTTCCGATTCGCGCGGATGGGAAAAGCCGCAAAGCCCTTTATATTGCCGGATTTTGGGAAAAAGGGCGTTGCGACCCGTCAGGAGTTTATGAGGATAGGTTTGGTGGCTCACATCGAAAATCAGCCGATCATCAGGGGAGCGGAAAACACGATGCAAAGCGATTGTCAGTTCGACAATCCCGAGATTAGAAGAGAGGTGTCCGCCGGTAGTTGAAAGAACCTGAATAATTCTCTCCCGAATCTCCCCCGCGAGTTGCTCCAGCTCTAAGAGAGTAAGAGGTCGAAGATCGGAGGGGTGGGAGATACCAGCAAGAATAGGATTCAAAACGGGAGCTCATCATTTGTCTGGATCAACGACGGCTCGCTTCGAATCGCTGCAGCCATCGGCGGACTTTTGGGCAACGTGCGCATCGGTGGAGCTATAGGCGGTTGTTGCAGGGGAGAGGGAGAGGCCCCCTTATTTTGTCCAAAAGGTTCCGTACGGGGTTTTTGCTCTGCATCTAAGACCACTTCGCCGGATCGCCCTTTAATTAGCATATCAATTTTTTGTTCAGCGCCAACTAACCTGCTCGAACAGGAGCGGATCAATTTCTCCGCCTCTTCAAATAATTTAAGAGAGTCTTCCAGCGGAGTTTTACCCATATTCATCGTCTCGAGGATTTGCTCGAGCCTTTCAAATGCTTTTTCAAATGTTAGGGTCTCATGTGTCAAGTGTCACCTCATTAGCTGTGGCTGCAATGGTTCCCCCTTTTAGACGCACCTTAAATAGTTGCGATGGCCGGAGATCGTTTGCCGAAAGGATAATCGAATCCCCCTTTTCAGAAAAGACAATGGCGTACCCCTTTTCTTCTAATCGGTCGGGATTGAGCGAGCGGAGATGTTCCGAGAGGCGGCTCAGGGCCTCTTTTTTCTGAGAAATCGCCTGCTTTAAGCTCCGATCTAAGGTTTCGAAGAAAGCCAGCGGGGAAAAACGCTCTTTTTTTAAAAAAATTTGATTAGAGATGGCGGCGTGGATCTGCCCCTGTAGAGCCACAAGCCTCTCTTTCATTTGCCCGATTTGGGTAGAGGGCCTTAAAATTTCGAGCTGCTTGGCAAAAGAATCGAGCTTTCCCTTCTGCCGCTCTATGTGTTGTCCCATCGCTCCGTCCAAACTCGTCCTCATTGAGTCAACTAATTGAATCGGCTGGGATAAAATCGCATAGGGGGAGCTAAAGAGGGGGTGTTTTTGCAAGGCGTCGAGCCTTCCTCGAATCTGCGCCGCCTGGTGGGTCACCCGATCCCGGCATATCATCCGGGTCTGCTCTAAAAATTGTAATAAATTACCCTTCTCTGCGATCACGATCTCGGCGGCGGCGGAGGGGGTAGGGGCTCTCACGTCGGCGGTAAAATCGGCAATTGTAAAATCGGTTTCATGGCCAACCGCTGAGATAATCGGAATCTTCGATTCAAAAATCGCCTTTGCGACAATCTCCTCATTAAATGCCCAGAGATCTTCGATGCTCCCGCCACCCCGACCTACAATCAAAACATCAGCCAGATCATATCGATTAAAATCGGCAATCGCCTGAGCGATTTCGGCAGCCGCCCCATCACCTTGCACCTTGACCGGATTTAAAATCACATGGAAACCGGAAAAGCGGCGGGTCAGAATATGTAAAATATCTTGAATGACAGCGCCGGTTGGACTCGTCACAACGCCGATCCGTTTCGGAAGTTTGGGAAGCCCCTTTTTTCGAGTCGGTTCGAACCACCCTTGGGCGCCTAGTTTTTCTTTAAGCTGATGGAGTTTGAGTAAAAGTTCTCCTACTCCTAAAAATTGCAGCTCCCGGATCACAAGCTGGTAGCTACCTCGGGGCGCGTAAATGCTCAGTTCCCCTTTGGCAACCACCTGATCGCCCTCTTTAGGCAGGCGAGACAATTGAGCGGCGCTCCCTTTGAATAAAACGGCCGAAATTTGGGAACCCGCGTCCTTTAAATTGAAATAAAGATGACCCGAGGTCTGCAGCTTAAAATTGCTAATTTCCCCTTGAACCGAGATCCCTCTGAAAGGGGGTTCAAGAATCGATTTGATCGCCGAGGTAAGTTCGCTGACAGTGAGAATTTTCATAAAAAAAGAGGGCAAGTTTCGTTGGCTCCATTTTGCCTATCGCCCTATTTTTAAAACACTCCTTTATTCCCTTGCCAGGGAGGGGGGGGCTATAGTATGATTTTGGTTAAAAAGTGCGTGGCGGATGCCGAGAGAACTTTACATTGTTGGCAATTGGAAGATGTATAAAACAGCCCGCGAGGCTGCCGATTATATCGCCCAACTTGAGCCTAGGGTAAGAAATTGTAAGGGAAAGATCTATTTAGCTGTCCCTTTTACCTCGATTGCCTCTGCAGCTCGGGCAGCCAAGGGGAGCAATATTTCCATTGGCGCTCAGAATGTGCATGACGCTCGAGAAGGGGCTTTTACGGGAGAAATCTCCTCGCTGATGTTGAAAGAGGCGGGAGCCGAGTTCGTTATCCTGGGTCACTCGGAACGGCGTACCCTTTTTGGAGAAACTGACTTCACTATCCGGGAAAAAGTCGTCAGGGCTCTGCAAGACGATCTGCAGCCCATCCTCTGTGTGGGCGAGACGTTAGAAGAGCGCTCTGGCGCAGGGGCGCAAGAGGTGCTGAAAAGACAAATTCATGCTTGCCTTGCCGGTATTCCAACGGAAGATGTGGAGCGGGTTGTATTGGCTTACGAGCCGATTTGGGCTATCGGGACGGGGAAAACAGCGTCGCCTAAAATGGCTCAAGAATCCCACGCCTATTGCCGCTTGGTAGTAGCTGAATTATTAGGTAAGAAAATTGCAGAACATATGTCCATTCTCTACGGCGGATCGGTGAAGCCAGAAAATGGGGGCTCTTTGACAGCCCAGAAAGATATTGATGGCGTACTGGTAGGAGGAGCTTCGCTCGATCCTGAAGCTTTTGCCGAAATTGCGCACAATTGCGAGAGTAAACAATGACAATCCTATTTTATACATTCCTCTTTTTTTTCGTCCTCCTCTGTGTGGTCCTCTGTTTTGTTATCCTGATTCAGGAAGCGAAGAGCTTGGGACTCGGCGCCTCTTTTGGCGGCGACTCAGGAGACTCCCTTTTCGGAACCTCGACCGCCGAGGTGCTTAAGCGCTTTACAGCCTACACGGCGGGTGCTTTTTTAATCGCCTGCTTTTGTCTGTCTCTCTGGTCGTCTGCTTTAGGGCGTCAAGAGTCCGCTCCAGCGCGCGTTCCAACGGAAGGTGTAGAGGATTACTAGAATGCTTCTTTCTATTCTTAAAGATGGCAACGCAAAACTCAGAACGAAGTGTAAGCCGATCGACAAGATCACGCCTGAGATTGTCAAATTAGCAGAAGATATGATCGAAACGATGATCGGCGCTAATGGGGTCGGACTTGCCGCCTCTCAGGTTGGCAGTCTTTTCCGTATCTTTGTGTTCAGGGACGAAGTGACAGGACCTGATGGGGAATTTGCCTTTAGCCCCCCAGAAGTGGTCATCAATCCTGTTCTAAGTCATCCTTCAGCCGAAATGCAAATAGGTTCTGAAGGGTGTCTCTCTATTCCCGGTTTTCATGTAGATGTAGTTCGCCCTCTCAAGATCCATGTTCGCTATCAAAATCTAAGCGGGGAGTTTGTCGAAGAGGACCTAGAGGCATTCCGAGCTCGGGTCTTTATGCACGAAAACGACCACTTAAACGGAACCCTTCTAATCGATCGGATCACTGCTGATCTACGAAAAAAAATCGATNNATCGATCCCATCTTAAGAAAAATCAAAGACGAACAAAAGAATTAGCGTTCGCAGTAAATATTATTTTAAATTAAAACTAATTACCCAACGGTAGTTTTCTTGAGTTTATTAAAAATGTAACTCAATTATTCTTAGTTACATATAAAATACTCACGATTGTTTTATAGCAGAAGAATATAGTACAATTAAAATATTGGTTTTGCTATAATATTAGTATTATTAAAATGGATTTACGTAATGGCGATTTCTGAATCGAGGTTTACCTCATGTTGCGGTTTAGTTAAATGGATCGAATATTCAGCTAAAGATGAACCGTCTGATGATGATTATACTGTTCGAACAGTTGTCCGAGTAGATTCTTATGATGATTCTAGAAAAACTCTCGATACCTATGGGAAACTATCCGGAGCGAGCGACTCACAAATTCGAAAAAGACAAGGTTTACTTTTTTTAGGGAACATCACGTTAATTCTTCCTGCAATTAGAGCTATATATAGAATCACCCATATACTCAGCGGCGAATGGGCTTGGGGAATGGGATATCGGGACGGACTTAGAAAATGGCATGAAGGTAGAATTCAGGCAGCTAATGGAGTTAACCCCTCCCAACAAGCGCCGGGACGACTAGGTCTCTATACTCGCGTAGCGCTTTGTTCTCTGGCGCGCCTTGGAGAATGTCTATTAAAGTTAGCCACTTTACCTATAGCGTCTTTATCTGTAGTCGTGGGAGCTTGTGTAGCGATGGTTGACCCCCATTTAGGACGAGCTTGGCATGGATTTACAGAGGAGTTGTGGAGCATAGACACTAAGACCCTAGCCTTTCAGAAGGATCAAGGTATCCTTTCGTTTTGGGGTCCCTGTATGCTGCCGATACGCGTTTTTGATCGATTTCATTTATATCCTATTACCCCGTGGGATATTCGTTGTCAGATTTTAATTTTTCAAAATCAGTTAAAAGAATTTTCTGCCTATTTTACAGCAGATCAAGCCGCTCGTTTAACTGCAGCAGCTGATGCAGCCGATTCATATTTTCACAAATCTTTAAGAAAGTCACAATTTATTTTAGATCGTAATTTTGAAGATTTTATTTCTTATTCAAGGGGATATGATTCAAAAAATCGTTTTATTGATAAGAGAAAAGAAATTGAATGTCTTTCCATGTCGACTGAAGAGGAAGTGAGTAAATTAAAGGAAAAGATTAAAGAGCTTTCTGAAATAGTGAAAGCAGATCTGGTTAAATACCAAAAATATCAAGGAGTTAATGATGACATGTTTCTGGAGTTGAAGGGAGCGATCATGGATTGCTCTGATAATCCGAACAGCAGATCTTTGGATAAAATTCGGCAATTTGACTGGAATCGCTTCGATTCATCAAAAGGATCATCATATAAAAAATCTTTTGATGAAAAGTGGAGTGAAATTGAATCGCTTTTGCCTAATGGAAATAAAAAGGCGTTGACGGAAAAATTTGAGGACCTAGTTTCCATTGTTGAAAACATGAATACAAAAATTAATGAGGACGCAAAGAGCAATCAGAAGGAGCTTTCCTTACTTATTGATAAAATTAATTATTTCAACACTTATGTTAATAAATACGTCACTCCCAAACATTGGGCTACAGAGTTAGTGTTTGATTGGAATCGATTATTTTCATTAAAAGAAGAGGAAGCCGACAAGGTAATTGCAGGATTAGATAAGACTAATGATTTCGATGATCTATATAATAAAATAATTAATTCCGCAGTCCATTTTAAATCATGAAATAACTAAACGATATTTTCTCCCAAAAATCCTTTCACCTCTTCACTAGATCCAGCCCCATGTCGAAATGGCTTCGGGGTGATTTTTCTGTAAGCCGATACGATAGACGTAACTTCCAGCTCGACGAAATCCAAGTAAATAGATCGATGTTGAATTCATTATAAGGGGTTTGCCCGATCCGGTAAAATCCGTGGTGCGAGGCAAATTTAACCTCCCAGAAAGGGGTTAAACGGATAAAGAGCTGGGATAAGAGGGTGATGCGCCGATCTGAGAGGGGGGAGTTGAGAAGTTCCCTTTCAGGACGCGTTACATCTAAGATAAAATTCTCATGGTCCGCTTTGCGCCAATCATAGGCCGAGCGGTATCGAGCTTCAAAGGTAAAGGCGATATTTTCATTAATGGTCCAGCGCGCGCGCGCGTTCGAATGGTCCCATGTCTGATTGCGAAAATTCCAGGCGTTTTGGAAGGTGAGATGGACCGAAGGGAGCCTCCAACTGAGCCATAGGTGCAGCTTATAGACGAATTGGGGGATCACAGGATCGCTAAAAAAGGCGTTGGCATAGAGATCGGCGGTAAAAGAGGGCTCCTGTCCGGGTCGTCGATTGGAGACTAATAGTTGTCGTATTCCCGTCTGGAGTTGGTTGATTTTCTGAAACCCATCTTGGATGGTGAAGATGTAGTGGCTATCGGGATCAACGGTGGGCCGTGAGAGCGAGCCATACTCAATATAGGGCTCCACTACGTGCTTATAATGGGAAAAAGCTCTACTCCCTCGGGCATGCAGACGCGCTCCATAGCTCAACAAGCCGAGATTTTTTGCGGAGTGGTTTTGGCTGTTGCTATAGAAAATACCGACGGCCCCAAGGTAGGGGGTAAAAATAAGAGGCCCGAGATGAAAGGGGCGAACGAGCTTGGGGCGAAAATCGAGGCGGGCCGTCCGGAAATCTTGCAGGGGATTATTGATGGCAGTAGTCGGTGCGAGCTGAGTTGAGTAGGCAAAGTCCATATAGGAGAGCTTAATCCAATTGAGGGACAAAATCCCCGTATTCCACAACTCGATCGGATGGAGATTGGTGTAAAGAGAAGGGAGATCTTGCTTAATCGATTCAAATGGATTGAGTCGAGGGCGTGCCTTTAAAGAACCGATCACATAATCGTTTTGGTGACGGACGAATAGTTGCGTTACTTTGCTCGGGTTCACCTCGAAATCTTCGCTTTTAAAGTCGTCAGGCATCCGGACATCGCTATACTTGTCCCAAGAAAGGAGTGTTCGGGTGTTGCCACTTTCGGTCACATTTTGAAAGGCGCCTTGCAGGCGGTAGCGCTGCTTGGGATTTACCGCATTGTCGAGCCGGTCTTTAGCTAAATAGCTGCGGGTCGTAAAGGAGGTCCTCTTATCTTCCGGAAAATATTCGGTTTCGATCGCACCGCCCCACCCCTTGGCCCAACGGTATTGCAAACGTCCGTAGAGAGCAAAATCTTGCCACGAGTAGAGTTGATAACGGACCATCGCTCGAGGCCCCTTATCCCATCTTAGAGAGTAGCGCAGCACAGGCTCTTTGAATTTTTTAAGGTTGATTTTGAAGGAGGGGAGCCAAAGGAAGGGGATTTTAAGGAAACGAAACCTCACCTTTTTCGCGGCGAGCATATCGTTTTTGACCATATCGATTTTTCCTGCATGTAGATCCCACGTGCTGTCGACATTTTCACAGGTAGTGATAGAGACGTTTTTCGCTCTGTAGCTCCCGTCCGAATTTAGATCGATCTCATCGGCCCCTAAATACCACATCGAAGCAAACGTTTTTCCGNNTTTTTTCCCTCGTAGACCTTGCCGCATCTCGTATTGAAATCAAATTCCAGTTCACTGCCTACATAGGCTCTTCCCTTATATTGGATCATGAGATCCCCTTCCGCTTCGATCCGATGGATGGATTTACCGTTCTCTTCCCTTTTTATGTATTGGATCGTGCGTGCTTGGATGCGCAAATCGGTGCTTTTAATTACCCCCCCTTCCCTCGTGTAAAGGATCCCGTGCCGATAGGTGGGATTGCGCAAATCGACAACTACCTCTGTCATAGGAGGAATAGACTCCTTTTTTTTGGCACAGAGGGGCGCTGCGGCTAAGAGAAAAAAAATGATGAACGTGCGCATAGCTAAGAATGATAACGGAAAAAAGAATAGGGGGAAATGGCGGCGAAAGAAAAGCGGCGAGCTGCCGCTTATTCGGTGGCGCGCATTAAAAGCCCCATGAGGGCGAAACGGTTCATCGGGTTGCCTTGCTGAATGGCTTTGAGGAGAAAGGAGATGCTTTTTTCATCTCGTTGGTTGGCAATCGAGAGGAACGATTCGATGAGGAGGCGTGAGGTTTCATCAGGGGTTAATGTGAAGTCCGATTGCTCAAGACGGTATTTCAGAGGAAGGAGAGGACGCAGGCGGATGAGATCAGACCCTTTTTGGTGCATCACCCAGTGGTTGACATATTCCTCATAAGGCCCCTCTTCGCCTAAGCGGTAAAGGGAAAGGCGGCAATAATCCCGAATTAGGGGAGAGGCCAGCTTTTCGGCTCCCTCTTTCAAAAGAGAAATAGCCCCTTCAGTTTGGAGATTTTCTAAAAGGCCAATGAGAGTAGGAACTAGGTCGTTTTGTTGGTGATCGACGATCGATTGAGCAAGCGCGAGAAAATACTTCTCAGGCAGATGGATCGATTCGCGTAAGAGATGCTCGCGCATCGCTTGAGAAAAACTGAGGTCGACGGTGGGATCTTTCGATCGCAGCTCAGCAGAAGGGACCGCTTTCCACGCCGATTGGGTTCTTCCTACAGAGGAATAGGGGTGAAAGGCGAGGTCTCGGGCATCTTGGATGAGCATCTCGCGGACACCCAAGAAGCAACGAGGATCTCGCAATTGTAACAGAGCCACACCCGCATTGATACGCAGTTGCAGATCCCCCGATTTAACGATTTCCGCGAGAGTCTCCTCCGATTCGGAAATCGCGCCAAGGCTGGCAATGGCGAAGAGGTTCCGGTTGTTAGCCATATCGATTAAAGCTGGGATAGCTGATCGATCTCCGAGCCTATGGAGGGCTAATGTGGCCGCAATGCGGATCGACTCGGTCGTTGAGGCGGCGAGTTTTTTGAGTTTGGTCAGGCTTGAGCTGTCTTTCAAAACGCCAATGGAATAAATGGAAGCCTCTAATTCGGAGATATTCGATAGGCTAAGCCGCTTGCGTAAAAGGGGGAGAAAGTCGTCTCGGCCCATTGAGGCTACTTGGAGAATTGATTCGACCCGTACCTGGGGATCGGTATCTTCGATGAGCCGTTTTAAAACAGAGGTGGCGTCGTTTGTTCCGATGAGAGCGAATAGAGGGGGGAAGTAGGGTTTAAACGCCGGGGGGAGG
>PLXF01000157.1 GCA_003151315.1 Parachlamydiales bacterium | reverse complement strand
AAATTTGAGCTGCGTGAAAGTACCCTAGAATCTTTCGATCGCAACCCGCCCTGTATTGTTAATACAGAGCGGGTTGCGAAGCTTCGCGGTCGAAAGATTCTAGGGCGCTTTCACGCAGCTCAAATTCCAAGTTATTGACCGATTGTGGTATTCTACCCCCCATGGGCCTCTGTAATTTTTTTTACAGAAGAATCTCGCTCTAAGGGCATTTCCAAAACCATGGCTCCAACTATTAGAGTTATAGGGATAGTTATAACCATCGACCAGGCAACCGTGCTCATAATGAATGAGTATCCAGAGGGACAAGCCGTATAATTTCTAAAGCAATCTCTAGCGACCAACTGAACAAGCTCGCCTCCGACAGGAACACTACTAAAAACCCCCGCAACTATTGTACAAACCTTCTGCATCTTATCCCATTGCCGCTGCTCGACCCTTCGAAAATAACCATGAATACCTGCAATAATTGCCATAAAATAAACCTTATATAAATTTCATTTACAGAAAATGAATAAAGTATAAATCATAATATAAATAAAAAAAACCCGTTACTAATGTTTTTGGACAAAAAAGAGTTATACGGCTCGTGATTCTTGAATCACGAACGGTATAACATTCCCTTACCTATTCGTAAAACCACAAAAACGGTATAATGCGCTCATGGCGAAAGAGACAAGTTCAGAATTGGTCTCCAATAGACGGGCGGGACACGAGTACGAGATCCTCGATACGGTAGAGGCGGGGATTATGCTGCTCGGAACCGAAATTAAGTCGCTCCGCAATCATGGCGGCTCGCTCCAGGATGCGTATGTCAATGTAAAAGGGGCCGAAGCCTGGCTCATGCAATCGAGCATCGCCCCCTACTCTTTTGGCAGCATCAACAACCATGAGGAGAGACGCCCCCGCAAGTTACTTCTCCATAAACGGGAACTTGAACGGCTCCGCCGCCAAACCCAAGAGAAGGGGCTGGTCATTATCCCCCTCGCCATCTACTTAAAAAAAGGGATAGCTAAAGTAAAAATTGCTTTAGCTAAGGGGAAAAAAACATACGATAAACGAGCCAGTCTCAAAGATAAGGAAGCATCTCGGGCAATGGATCGCGCTCGCCGCGGCAGCAAGGACGAATAAAACTATACCGTTCGTGATTCAAGAATCGGTTTATAGGGTTCGTACTCGGAGTTCTCGGTGTTTAAAATATTGGCTTTAAGCTTGGTGTGAATTACAAACAGCATAAAACTATCCGACTCTTGACAGCCGTGAAAAGATCGAATATGTTATTCTTTTGCTAAACGGAGTCATCATGAAGGCAGTCGTCTCAAAACTCGATCTTGTTGGTTTGATTGGAAAAATTCAAAGCATCATCGCCTCTAAACCTGCGATCCCCATCCTCTCTAATGTTCTCATCGAAGCGATCGACGACCAGCTCATCGTAAGCGCCACCGATTTGACCGTTAGTATGCGCTGCTTCATCGAATCGAAGGTGGTCGAAGAGGGTTCTATCGCTCTACCCGCTCGCCGCTTTTTCCAACTGATGCGCGAGATCACCTCTCCGCAGGTAAAAATCAGCGCGCAAACGGTCGAAATTGCCGAGATCACCACAGGAGGCTCCGTTTTTAAAATCAACGGGATGAACAAAGCTGAATTTCCCTCTCTCCCCGACCTGACAGGCTCTCCGGAAGTGACGATGCCCAGCTCCACTTTAAAGGAGATGCTCTCCAAGACAGCCTTTTCTGCTGCTCGAGAGGATAGCCGTTACATGTTAAATGGCGTCCAGCTCCAAATCGGCCAGCAAAAAGCAACCTTTATCGGGACCGACGGCAAAAGGCTCGCCAAGTCATTTACGACAGTAGCTATCGACCCTTCGATTCAAGGAACCTATGTAATTCCTTTGAAAGCGGTCGAAGAGATGATCAAAATTGTCTCTGATACCGAAAATGAGGCCTCTCTCATCTTGGCGCACGATAAATNNAAACTCCTTTCGGGCCAATACCCCGATGTGGAGCGGGTGATCCCTCTAAAACTCGCCTATGAGTTCTCTATCCACCGAGAAGAGCTAATGTCCTTACTGAAACAGGTCTCCCTCTTTACATCAGAGACCAGCAGCTCGGTCCGATTTACATTTGAGCCCGGTCAGCTCCACTTGGCCGCCATGAGCTCCGATATTGGAGAGGGGCGGGTAAGTATGCCGGTCGATTTTTCAGGCCCTAAACTTGAAATCGCCTTCAACCCCTACTTTTTTCTCGATATCCTCCGTCATAGCAACGACGAGACGATCCGCTTTGGATTAAACGACCCCCACAACCCCGGTTTAATCACCGACTCGACACAGGCCCTTTTCGTCCTGATGCCGATGCGCTTAAGCGACGCTCCCCCTTCTCGTAAAGAAGTGGAAACCCTAAACGTGTAATGTTCCTAAAAAGCCTCTATTTGCGCAATTTTCGCAATTACCGAGAGGCGCAGTTTGCCTTTGAACCTAAGTGCAATATTTTGTACGGGGACAATGCTCAAGGGAAGACAAACCTCCTCGAAGCGATCTATTTGATTGCCACGGGGCGCTCCTTTCGCACGCTGCACCATACCGAGCTAATCCGGCACGGCGAGTCCTTTTTTTATTTGGAAGCTACTCTAAACAAAGAGGGATTGGAGCAAACAGTTAAACTCTCTTTCGACGGCCACGCGCACCGCGTCCAAACAGAAGGGAGCACCTACGATTCGTTCCACCACCTTCTCGGCCTCCTCCCCTCGGTTATTTATACACCTAGCGATACCGATCTAATCACAGGCTCTCCCGCTCTACGCCGCCGTTTTTTTAACTTTCATCTCGCTCAAAGCGATCCCCTTTACGTGCACCATCTTTCCCGCTATTGGCGCGCGATGAAGCAGCGCAACTGCTTGCTGCGCGAAAAAAGAGAAAAAGACCTCGAATGCTGGGAAATTGAGATGGCTCAGTCCGCTGCGTATTTGCACCAAGCCCGGACAAAAATGATTGAAGAGATCGAAGAGCCTCTAGTTCGAGCGAGCCGTAAATTATCGGGAGAGCGGGAAACGTTGGAACTGCGCTATCTCCCCTCTTATCAACCAGAAAGTTACCTCTCTCAGTTGAAAAAAAACCGCCCTCGAGAGCTCTATTTAGGTCTCACCTCTCATGGACCCCACCGCGACGATCTATCTCTGTATATCGACGATCAGCCGGCCCGCCTCTTCGCGAGCGAGGGGCAAAAAAAGTGTGCAGTGGCCGCGTTACGCCTCGCTGAATGGGAAAGGCTCTGCCAACGGATTGAGGGAAATGCAGTTATGGGGATCGACGATTTCGGGCTGCATTTAGACCACTCAAGACAAGAGCTCTTAAGCGTAGCCTTAGAAAACCTAGGTCAAGTTTTTATCACAACCCCGCACCTTCCCTCTACGTGGAAAGCGCTAGAGAAGGGGCATCAAATCCCCATCTCAGCGGTGAACATTTAGTGGTTATCTTCCAAGCAGCTTTCCCCGTATGTACTCTTCGATTTGAGACTTAAAATCCCCGGCATGGATCTCGGGATTTTCCTGTAAATACGCCTCGACTTTATTTCAACGCCTAATCATTCAGCTTATTTATATATGCCTTACCTAAAGTAAAAGCATCTGAGTCTTCTTTCGATGCAAATAGAGCCAGGATTTTTTCCGCTAGAACTTTACCCAGTTGAACCCCTTCTTGATCGAATGAATTGATGTTCCAAATGAACCCTTGGAACGCCACTTTGTGCTCATAATAGGCCAATAGCGCCCCTAATGTGTGGGGGTCTAAACGATCGGCTAATAAAATCCGATTCGGACGATTTCCGAGGAACACTTTATTGGGATTCGCATTTGCCTGCCCTACCGCTAACGCGATCGATTGGGCAAATAGATTGGAGAGGAGTTTTTCTTGCGAGGTGGTCCCTTGAATATCCAGATCCGTTGTATATTGGCTTTTCCTAAATCCGATAAATTCCAAGGGGATAATATCCGTTCCTTGATGGATCAGTTGGTAGAAAGAGTGCTGACCATTAGTTCCCGGCTCTCCCCAAATCACAGGACCCGTTGCATAAGTACAAGGACGCCCTTGTTTGTCGACCCTTTTACCATTTGATTCCATATCGAGTTGCTGCAAATGGGCCGGAAAACGGAGAAGCGCTTGGGAATAGGGGATGATCGCCACTGTGGGTAAATGGAGAAAATTGCGATTCCAAATACCGAGAAGGGCCGAAAGGAGCGGCAAATTATGGCGAGGAGCCGCCTCTTTCGCATGCACATCCATCTCATGGGCGCCCCGCAAAATGGCTTTAAATTGGTCGAAGCCCACCGCAAATCCTAACATGACGCCGCCCACCATCGATGTCGCCGAATAGCGCCCCCCGACAAAGTCCCAAATATAAAAAGAGGCTAAGTAGCGAGAGGGGTCATCCATGGGGCTTTTTTCCCCCGTTACCGCGATAAAATGGCCTTTGGGATCCACGCCGCTTTTTTTAAACCGCTCCCGAACAAATTCTTCGTTGGTCAATGTTTCCAATGTATTTCCCGATTTGGAAACAACCACTACGAGCGTTTTTTTCGGGTCGATCGACTCTAATACGCCGTTCGCGTCATCGGGATCGACATTGGAGATAAAGTGAACTTTTCGTCCCGGCTTATGAAATGGCTGCAGAGCTACGCAAAGAGCGCGAGGCCCTAAGTCAGAACCTCCAATGCCAATTTGGATCAGATCGGTGTAGCGATCCCCTATTTTTTCCAAAAAATGCTCAAGTTTATCGATCTCTCTTTTCGCCAACTCGGCCGCTTTTTTCGCTTCAGGGGCCGCCGTTTTTGATCCAAACACATCGCGTGTCGCCGTGTGGAGCACCGAGCGGTGTTCGCTGGCAAACCCTTCAATTTCGTTGATGATCTCTCCATCTTGCATGGCGCCCATTTTTTCTGTAGCTTTAGCTTCATGCGCTAAATCGAAAAGAGCTTGGAGAATTTCTTCATTCACCCGCTCTGCTGCATATAAAAGATCGAAAGAGGGACCCTGCAAAACCATCTCCTGTATCCGCTGCGGTGTGAGAGAACCCTGCGTGAGATCAACAAGTTGATGGCTTAGTCGTTTGAGTGTTTCGAAAGATTTCGTCCGGTCGAACATGAGATTTTTCTCCTTTTTATTAGGAATGCCAGTTTTCCTCTATTCATTAAAGGGCAAATTTAGTATGCTCTAAGGTCAAATAGCGTCGGGGCATAGCGCAGCTTGGCTAGCGCGACTGGTTTGGGACCAGTAGGCCGGGGGTTCAAATCCCTCTGCCCCGAACTTTCTCTCTGATTACTCCCCCAGCAGCTTCAAAACCCAATAGTTTTCTCCGCCCTTGAGCGCTTACATATTCAGAAAAAACGACTAATTCGTCCAATCCATCCCACTGCTCTGTCAAAAAGGCCTCGGGGACAACCCGAAATAAGATCCCCTCGACATCCAATTCGCCCATCGCCTCGTCAATTTGAACCAGAAGCTCTTCGCATAAATAAGATTTTTGAGGAAGGCAAAGCCCCACCTGACAAGGAATAGAATGAAAAGCAAACTGATTGGCGCCCCACACCAAGGAGGGCGCAGGCCATTTATCCGCCTGCAGAGCTAACAAGAAATATTCAAATCTTTCTTTAGATACAATCGAAAGAGCTTTAGCCCGACTTGGAATTGAGCGCACATCGAAACAAAGAACTAAAGGGAGCTCATCCGGCAATCGGTGAGCGAGTAGTTGGAAATAGGCAGCCAAAGCATCGCCCCTCTCCTCAGACCAATTCACCCCTCCCCGGTACAAAATGCCTCCCAGAGTCTGGTCTTTATATTTTGGCCAAACCGCATCAGAAAAATATTTTAAAGCGGCCGCCAGAGCTTGAAACCTTAGCTCATCATCCAACGGGAAAAAGGGGTGGTGCAAACCCAACTCAAACTCCCAAACAATCTGCTTGGTAGTTTCTGGAATAATCCAATTGAGCGGCTCATGGGGCTCGCAAGGGAGGGGCGCAATCACAATATTATCGCCCAATTGGGGATAAAACGGTTTCCCTTCCACCAAAAAGATTTGGTGATCCCAGCTTAACTTCGGCGTTTCTTCATCCATTTATATATACCTTTCATGACTCCAGAATTGGCTTTTGAGGCGCGCCAANNGTCATGAGAGGTATACTGTAGGTAATAGATCGTTCGCCCCTTTTTCACCCAGAGATCGGCAAAATAAGAGGGGCCGAAATCGGGCCAGTCGGTGATGTAATGGGGCGAGGGATGCACAGGTTTCCAATTAGGGGTTTGGGCAAGCTCTTCGAGCATTTGAGAGGCGTACGGAAAATCGTCGGTCACTAGGTTAATCCGTCCACCAGGTTTGACAATCCGGCTCAATTCATCTAAAAATTCGCGCCGAATGAGGCGATGTTTGGCATGTCTTAGCTTAGGCCAAGGGTCGGGAAAATTTACATAAACCTCCGCCACACTCCCCCCTNNCTCCGAGCGCGCTCAAATAATTTATCTACACCCACCCAATTGAACTCCGGATGGGCTTTCGCCTGCCGACCAATCCATTGCCCATTACCGCAGCAAAACTCCATGACAACAGGCCGATCATCGCCAAAAAACCCCTCAGCCGACCAGTCGATCGACCCAAACTCCTCGTGCCGTTCGTAAAAGCCAGGAATATAGAGGGCCTTGTCCAACAAAATGGTGCGCCGCTCAGCCCAAGTAAACGGAATTCTTAAATCACTCGCTTTTTTCATGGAGATCATTATAACCTAAGCTTTGGGTTTATTTCCTACTGATTTGCCTCTCAAAGAGAGTCTCTTATCTCGACTAAAAAATTCATTTCAAAATTGCTTCTTGAAAAGAAGGAATTTTTCATCGCAAACGGATAGCTCGTTTAACCCGCCGCTGAAGGACCAGGACTCTAGTCGAGTTGTCCGTACAAAATTGCATCTTGAAAAAACCTATTATATAGGTTATAAAACCTACTATGTAGGTGAGTCATGTTAGAGTACCTTTTTTCGAATAAAAACGTTGAAAAGATCCTGATGTATTTATGCTTACATGGAAAAGCAAACGCAACGGAACTGAGTCGCGCGTTCGATTCAGCTTTAGACCCCATTCAAAAATCGCTCCGAAAGCTAGAAGAAGGGGGCTTATTAGCCAGTTTTTTAGAAGGGAGAACTCGGGTGTTTCAATGGAATCCCCGATACCCTTTTTTAGGAGAAATTCAAGCGTTGGCTAAAAAGGCGTATAGCTTTTTGCCACCCGACATTCAAGAAGCCCGCTATCGATCTGCCCAAAGAAAGCGCCCTCGTAAAACAGGAAAACCCCTCTTTAAATAACATGAATTTAAAAAATCCGAAACTTAAAGAGTTTTTACTGAGGATCCAATAGGACGCCTAAAACAACAGGTAATGGCTGACCAAAAAGAGGCCCAGCCTCTCGCAAACCAAGATCCAACCCTTTGCAGAAAATGGGGACGTGGTCGGTCAAGAGGTTTGCCATTTAAAAGAGGGGGTTGTACAGCAATAATTGGCTCAGATAACGGCTCCGGCTCTTGACTTACAGGGCTCAATAATCCAGCTTCTGAAAGAGATGTCGACGAAGGATTTTCGTTTAAAGCCAGGNNATTGGCTCAGATAGCGGCTCCGGCTTTTGACTTACGGGGCTCGATACTTTGCCTACTAAAAGAGATGTCGCTAAGCGACTCTCTTTTAAAACAAGAGGCTCTACCCTCGCAACTCTCTTTTGGGCAACAGTGCCGTCAGAGGTTCTAACAGCCCCCGAAAGCTTAAATAAGGGGTCAGTTCCTTCTAAAATATTCTGAACCCAAGACAAAACTCCTGAATTTCCTAAGTTCCAAGGAGGACATGTCAGACAACGCACCAAAAATGACTCTGTGTGTTGAGGTATATGGTGCTGGCTATATGCAGCAGCTAAAATATTCTGATCGTTAGAACCAAAAGTCCACACACTCCTTTGAGTGGGACGGCGTTCAAAAATTGCCACAACAGTTTTCACACTTTTAATCGCGCTTTCCTCGCCATGCATTTTGACTGTCCCTTCAGCAAATCCTTCGATCAGAAAAGCGATTCCCTTCCGCTTCCAAGCATCTGTAAACTTCATGACGCTAGATGCAACTTTCGATCCCAACATATCTTCGGGCTTTAGGTAGGTAATATAGTCCATACTACCCTTACTTTTGTCGAACTGTAATTCAGCCAAATGGTGAGGACTTATTCCCACAGAAGAAACTTGATAATTCGCCCAAAAAGCCTCTTCTAGCTCGTTCGGATACGAACCATAAGAAGAAAATAAACTACTAGAAGAAACTGGGAGAGCATTATTAGACATTGTGATACCAATTTATTAAATTTTTAATAAATTATACCACAGAAAATCCATTACGTAAATAGGTTGTTTTTATAAAACTTTTTTTATCTTCTCCTTCGCTATTCTAATTCCGCGGGTCTGGACCCCTTTAATGGGCACTTCTTTGAAACTAAAGGATTTAGCTTTCTCCCGGCCACGCAAAGCGAAATAGAGCTCCACCGTTGCATCGGGTTTAATGGAGAAATGTTCGAGTTCCATCCCTTCATCGAAATAGCGATAGGTTTTATCTAAAATAAACTTGTCGATGATGAACCGCTTGGCCCATAACTCGTGGATTTTCCGGTTTTTATATAGGACATTGACAACCGTTTTTTTATCGGCAACGCCAGCCCAAATCAGATTCTCCACATATTGCTTTTCCGGAACGGAGATCACCTTATAGGAGCCATCTTTAGAAAACACAACCATCTTATCAAAATTCGTGCAGAGGAAATGGGAGGATCCGGAGACTTTGGTTCCGACAAAGCCGGTAGAGAGATCGAAGCCAACTTTAATCTCCTTCGTCTCAATCGCCCGCCGGTCGATCTCTTCGATCGCCTTGATTCGCGTTTTACGCGGGTATTCGGCTCCGAATTTAAGGATCAATTTTTTCAAGTGATCGATCGCATATTTTCTTACGTTTTTGAGATTTTTTTCGACTCAATGATGGCTCTCTCCTAGAATCGATATCTCATCTTTGTTTTTTTCGATATCGAATTGGGAGATGCGCCGGATCGGGATCTGCAGCAGCCTTTCCCGATCTTCATAGGTGGGATCTCGGACCAGTTTTTTCCTGTATGGGGCAAGAGACTCGCTCAATGTCTCATGAATCCCTTGAAGCGTCTTGACCGTCTCGATTTTTTTATAGAGGCGGTTTTCGATAAAAATCCTCTCGAGCGTTTTGTAGAACATCTTTTCCAGCAATCGATCCCGTTCAATCTCGAGCTCTCTACGGAGAAACTCAACTACTTTATGGGCGTTGTAGGCCAAATCTCATGGACGTCGGTCTCCCAAGGGAGGCCATCTTTGATCACAATGATCTGAGAATTCACCGAAATTTCACACTCGGTAAATCCATAGAGGGCGTCTAACAAGTCTTCCGCATATTGCCCTCTCGGCAGCTTGATCTCGATCTCCACATCTCTCGCTGTGTAGTCGTTGATCTCCTCGATCTTGATCTTCCCTTTTTTAGCCGCCTCATCGATGGAGCGGATGAGAGTTTCGGTTGTAGTGCCGTAGCAAATTTCCCGAATAACAAGGGTTTTGGGATCTTTGATTTCGATTTTGGCGCGAAGCTTGATTTTCCCCTTTCCCCTGTCATATCCGCTTTTGTCCATAATTCCCCCTGTGGGGAAATCGGGGAAGATTTTAAAATTTCTCCCCTCTAAACAGGCAATTTCGGCTTCGAGAAGCTCGGTGAAATTGTGGGGTGGAATGTGGGTCGCCATCCCCACAGCGATCCCTTCGGCGCCTTGCATGAGGAGGAGGGGGATTTTCGCCGGCAAGGTCACCGGTTCCATGTTTCTTCCGTCATACGAGGGGATTTTTTCGGTGATATCGGGATTAAAGAGCGTCTCGCGGGCAAGCGGCGAAAGGCGCGTTTCGATGTAGCGAGCCGCAGCCGAGGGGTCGCCTGTATAGATATTGCCAAAGTTCCCCTGCCTATCGAGGGCAAAGCCCTTATTGGCTAGATTGACAAGAGCCTCGTAGATCGGAGCATCGCCGTGCGGATGAAGCTGCATCGTCTGGCCTACGATATTGGCCACTTTGTGGAGCTTATCGTCGTGTTGTCTCCACAATATTTCCAGGATGCGCCGTTGCACCGGCTTGAGTCCATCAACGACGTTAGGAATCGCCCGGTCGAGGATCACATACGAAGCGTATTTGAGAAAGTGATCTTTCATCTGTACTTTGAGATCATCCATCGTCATTCACCAAATTTTGCATGATTAACGCTTTGCGAGCAGGGGTGTTTTTTCCCATATAGAATTCGAGGGTGGGTTTCACATCGGAGAGATTTTGGATAATCACAGGGAGAAGGCGAATCTCTTTTCCGATAAATTGTTTAAATTCATGCGGAGAGATCTCTCCGAGCCCTTTAAAACGGGTGATTTCAATCCCCGATTTTAGCTCTTTTTCCGCTGCTTTTTTTTCTTCTTCTGTGTAGCAAAAGAGGGTCCTCTCTTTATTGCGCACTTTAAAGAGGGGCGTCTCTAAAATGTGGAGGTGTCCATTCAGGACAAGGCCCTCAAAATAGGTGAGAAAAAAGGTGATTAGGAGATTGCGAATATGCATCCCATCCACATCGGCATCGGTCGCCAGGATAACTTTTCCATAACGCAAATTGGCGAGATCCTCTTCCACATTAAGAGCCGACATTAAATTGTACATCTCCTCATTTTTATAGAGGAGCTCCAGTTTCATGCCATAGACGTTCATCGGTTTGCCCCGAAGGGAAAAGACCGCCTGGGTATGGGGATCTCGGGTCATGACGATAGAAGCGGAGGCCGACTCTCCTTCCGTCAAAAAAATCACCGAACTTTGCCCATATAAGCTCCCGTCGTTTAGGTGGTATTTCGAATCGCGCAGCTTCGGGATTTTAAAAGAGATCTTTTTCTGTTTCTCTTTGGCCTCTTTTTTTACCGCCGCTAATTCTTTTCTCAACCGCTCATTGAATAAGATCCGCTCGATAATGGTCTTTCCCGCCTCTTCATGCTTAAAAAGGAGGTTTTGAACGGCGTCTTTCACCTCTTGGACAATAGGGCCTCGGATCTCACTATTGGAGAGTTTATTCTTAGTCTGCGACTCAAATATCGGATCTTTCACCTTAACGAGAATAGTCCCGACGATCCCTTCCCGAACGTCGACGCCCTGGAAATTTTTCTTCGCGTACTCATTTACCCCTTTTAAAATCCCCTCGCGAAAAGCCGATAGGTGGGTCCCCCCGTCTTGGGTATATTGTCCATTGACAAAAGAGAAATAGGTCTCGCCATAGCTTGAGGAGTGGAGAAAAGCGAATTCAATGTGTTTACCGCGGTAATGGAGCGGCTCATAGACCCGATCCTCTTGCACCTCGTCATTCAAAAGATCGAGCAGCCCATTTTCAGAGCGGATCTCCTCTCCATTAAAGACGAGAGTGAGCCCCACATTCAGATAGGCGTAATGTTTTAGCCGCTTATAAATGAGCTCTTTTTGGAAAGCGTATTTCTTAAAAATAGTCAAATCGGGGATAAATTCGACAAAAGTACCGTTCGCCTCTTTTGTCTTCCCTTTCTTCTTATCCTGCAAAATTCCCTTAGAAAAAGTGACCTCGACAAACTCTCCGTCCCGAATACTCCGCACAACAAAATAGGAAGAAAGGGCGTTGACCGCCTTCATCCCCACGCCATTGAGTCCCACCGAAAATTGGAAAACATCGTCATTATATTTAGCGCCCGTATTGATCTGGCTCACACAATCGATCACTTTGCCCAGAGGAATGCCCCGTCCCCAATCTCGAACAGAGACGGTAGAGGTCTTTTCGTTGAGTTCAATAACGATCTTCTTTCCATGACCCATGATGAATTCGTCGATCGAATTATCGATAGCTTCTTTCAACATTACATAGATTCCATCGTCTGGATGGGAGCCATCTCCCAAACGACCGATATACATCCCTGAGCGGAGCCTAATATGCGCGAGGGCATCCAAAGTCTGCACCGCGCTCTCATCATATTTTTTAGCCATAGCCTAAACCTGTGTACCCTCGAATTACTATATACTACTTCGATTATTTGTTCTGAATAGGTGAAATTCTGGATGCAGTATATATATTAGATCTTTTTGTTGGTTTCGAAAATTTAACGCAAAGACGCCAAGTCGCTAAGACGCAAAGAATTACTTTTTAATTGCGTCTTGGCGTTACATTTTCGGAACCCAATTTTTAACTCAAATCTCTGGCGTAAAAATGGGCACTTGTTTTCCGTTCCATTCAATTGGATCGAGTTTGCGATACGGGATCCGATCTTGGGTTAGCCTCCACGTCGCCTCTCCCACTAAAATGGGAACGCCATAAGATTTCGTAAGATTTTTTAGATGCAAGGCCAAATCGACATCGGGGCCAATTGCGGTATAGGAGCGGTGCAGTTTTGACCCCATGTCCCCTACGTGAACAACCCCCGTATTGATCCCAATCCCCACTTTGACTGGTTGATCGGTCCTCTGGAGCTTCAGAGCTGCTTGCACGGCCAAATAGGCATGTTCTGATTCAGATAGGGGGGCGTTCCATAACGCCATAATCTGATCGCGGAAATATTTATCGACAATCCCTTTCTCTTGGAAAATGATTTGATTGGCTCGAGTGAAGTAACGATCGAGAAATGTTTGGAGCTCCTCTGTCGAAAGGGGCTCAGAAAAAGCGGGAAAATCCCAAATATCGGCAAACAAAACGGTGAGTTCCTTGCTTTCTCCCTTCAAAGAGATCTCCCCTTTTTTGCGGAAAATTTCTTCCAAAACATCGGGAGGGGCTTTTCGTCCAAACAACTTTTTGATCTCCTCTTTTTCTTTCCGATCCCCAATATAGGCGATCAGGAAATCGAGAAAAAAAAGGATGATTAATGTGGGCATGGGGAAAAAGAAAGCCAATACGACCTGATATTGTTTCCAAAACCAGTAATTCACCCCTTGCATCGCTAGGACGATCAACATTGAGAGGAAAAAAGACCAGATGCGTCCTAAATAGGGAAAAGTAAAAGCAGCCATTAGACCGATAATCAATACAAGAGCAATAGCGCTGCCCCGCCCCCAATTGGGCTTATAAGGAAGATAACGGTCGATAATTCCACTTGCAATAGTCGCTTGAATCTCAACGCCAGGAAATACGGGCGAAATAGCGGTGGCATACAGATCAGAGGAGGCGGTAGCCGTCAATCCGATAAAAATCATCTTCCCCTCCACCTCTTTCCTCTCAATTTTCCCTTGTAAAAGGGCCGTAGCCGAGAGGTAGGGGAAGGAATAGGGGGCTCCCCGAAATGGAGTTAAAATCCGCCCCCAGGGATCGGTTGGAATCGAAATATCTCCCACCTGAACCGATTCGATGACTAGATTTCCCTTAGAGGTCGAGACGTTTACTCCCGAAAAAGGGAGGGAGAGAAATGTTTGGGCTGCCTGCAGCGCTAAAGAGGAGTAGACCTCTTCCCCCTGTCTGAGCAATAAAGGGGAAAAACGGAAGATCCCATCCGCATCGATCATCGTATTGAGAAATCCGCCTCGCTTCGCCGCCTGTTGAAAAAGGGGCAGATTCCCAATAAACCCATGCATCTCGGGAATTAACGTCTCTTCCGTTTGCCCTTTCGTTAAGGATAAAAGAGGGGCGGGTAAAACTCCCCCCTCTTTGCCATTCGAAGTAAAAGCAAACCCTAAAATAGCAGTCCCTTTTTGTAGCGCATCGGCAAAGATTAGATCCGCATCCAAACGCCTCTTCGCTCCCTCTAATTGAGCGGCAAGGGTTGGGTCATTTACGGTTTGGAGAATCGCATCTACGGGGTTGATCTGCGGCTCAGAAAAAATCACGTCAAAAGCAATAACAGAGGCCCCGAGTCGATCCAATTCCAGGGTCAGTTGGGCTATTTTTGATCTATCCCACGGCCATCTCCCCTCGGCTTCAATACTTAGATCGTCAACCGCGACAATCGCGATAGAAGGGTGCTGAGAGAGGGGTTTATAATAGCGCCTCACCTGCTGATCGTAAGAGGTGTTTTCGATTTTCACGATCCACTGGCTAAAGAACGGAGGCTGAAAATAAAGAATTGCGGTGATCAAAAATACGATCCCCAAAGAGATCAGAACGATCAGTTTTTTCTCTTTATCCATCCTTTTCTACATGCCCCACACCGTTTTTTAAGTCGACAATTTGTTGCCAAAAGATAATAATGATTTTTTTATCTTTACAGGTGGAATATGAAAATCGTTTGTTGTTTACTTCTCCTCATTTTAGCTTTAAACGGCAATTGCGCAGAAAAAGTGGGGCAGGTAACAGCCCTAGAAGGGCTCTTAACGACTGTGGGCGCCGATCAAGTGGCACGAACATTGCAGGTCGATTCCGGTGTCTACGTCGGAGATCTACTGATGACCCACGAAGCCGCAAAAGGAGAAATTACATTCACCGATGGAACCAAGGTCCTTTTGATTCCCCATTCCCAATACAGCGTAGATGACTACCACGCAGGTTCAGGCATCAATCGATACGCAGCTCGGCTCCGAAGGGGCGGTATTCAGATTTCAACAGGGATGATCGCTAAGAAAAATCCCGAAAATTTTCAGCTCGGCACGCCCAATGCAACGATCGGCGTAAGGGGAACTACCTTTGTGGCACGGATGTTTAATGGCGAATTGTTTGCAGGCAGTTCTGCGGGAACAATCAATCTGACGAATACGGGAGGCACCCTTTCTATTAAACCTAACCAATTTGGTGTGGCCTCCTCCATGAACACTCTACCCCAGTCGCTCGCCAAAATGCCCGACGCTCTAAATCCTAGCAACTTTTTATCACCAGGGCTCGGCCTGCCCGCATCGACAAAAGCCAGCTTTGCTTGGGGACCTGCTATAGGCAGTGTAGCCGTAATTGGGGTCATCGTTGGCGTAGTGGCAGCCGTAGCTTCGCAAAAAGCGTCCAGCTACTCAGGAACGCCTCAACCAACGATATCGCATCAGGGTCGCTCTGACTAAATTCTTGCGTCGATTAACCTTTACTTGGTACATTCCAAGAGACCCATTTTTGGAGCTTGTCTATGAAAAATTCTCTGATTGTATCGATAGCGGCATCGATTTTCTATGCAAAGAGCCTATTTGCAGGATCCGCCCCTCCTGTCTCTGTGCAAACGCAGATGTTAGACCTTCAAAAAGTGTTTTCTGCATCTCCTTGGATTTATGCCCTGCTCATGGGGATGTCTGTCGCCTCTTTGACGATATGGCTCTACAGCCTTGCCACCTTTAGGCAAAAAGAGCTGATGCCCAAAGCTTTTTCCCACAAGGTAAAAGCGCTCTTAACTTCGTCGCAATATGACCAAGCCCAAAGCTTCTGCACTACCGACCGCAACTTGTTAGCCTCAATCGTCGCCGCCGGTTTATCCACGCGGAAATTAGGCCCTCAAGTGATGATCGATGCCATGAAATCGGAAGGGAAACGGGCCTCGACCCGCTTTTGGCAGCGCCTCTCCCTTTTACAAGATATTGTGATTGTGGCCCCCATGTTCGGGCTGTTAGGAACTGTCGTGGGGATGTTTTACGCCTTTTACGATGTCAACCGCTCTGTCGAGAGTATTAACGCCCTTTTCGATGGGTTAGGGATCGCCGTCGGCACCACAGTTGCAGGCCTTGTGGTTTCTATCCTGGCGATGATCTTCCATACAACGCTTAAATATCGGCTGATTAAAAGCTTGAGCGTGGTGGAAAACGAAGCGTTTTCGATGAGCTCTTTGATTGATACAGAGAGGCATTGATGGATCTGATCCCCCACGATGAGCTAAAACCGAATCAGAGCATCAACTATGCGCCGATGATCGATTTTCTCTTTTTGATGCTCGCCCTCTTTGCCACTCTCGCGCTATCTCGATCGGCACTATACGACTCCGAGATCAGCTTAGCGGAGTTAAAGCCCGGCTCTTCCTCAGGACCCATCCAAACCAAAAAAGAGGTCCAGCAGATCAACATCTCAATTGGAGCCGATGGTCACTATAAATGGCTAACCGAATTTCAAGAATATCAGATGGAAAACGTAGAGGCGATCCAAGAAGAGCTAGCGCGCCAATACAAAATAGGGGCTTTGGCTCAAGATAAGTTACAGACTGAAGTGTTGCTGCATATCGACCGAAAGGCCCCGTGGGGAGAGATTTCGCAGGTGATCTTCGCGGTGAGAGAGCTCGGCTTTTCCGTTCACCCCGTCTTTGAGGCGGCTCCTTAATAGGCCAGCGGCATCTACATTCCTTGGTCATAGTAAAGCTTAAGAATAAGATCTTTTCTAGCGTGCCAAACATCCGTGCTTGTTGCAAAAATTTCCTTCGGTGTTTCTATTTGTCTCCGATAAAAATAACTTAAAACATAAACGCCGCAGTTATGACAGTCATATTGGTGTTTTTGGGTGTTTTCAACTAAGGTATAATCTCCGAATTTTTCCCAAACGCGTTTCAGCAACTGATTCAATCTCGGATCATTTCGATCGTTGATTGTTAGCCCTTTCGGATCGTAATATTCTACTTTATTTGCGGTTAGGTCAATATAAATAGCTACCACATGGTTTCGAATTCGCCCTTTTAAAACAAAAGGAATACAAATTCTTTTTTGTTCAATGTTTTTAGGAAAAACAAAATCGGAGAGATTGGTATGTAATCCATCACCAATATACAAAACATCGTCATTCTCTTTTTCCAATAACTTCCCACAGGCATTCATTGTTAGAATTCCTAGGCATCTCATCTGGTTAAGCTCAGACACTGCCCCATTAATCAGGGGACAATCCTCGTAGTTATTCACCTTTCGAAAATAACTAATCGCACTATTCCAAAAATCGCAGAGGATCTTGCACACAATATCCCGAATTTTTCTACACAAGCTCGACTCAACAGGTTTAAAGTGTGGGTATTCTTTTTCAAGATCTGACACCCTTACAATAGTACTCATAATTAAATTACCTCAAAAATTATATGAATTTTAATACTACAATGATTCATTTTACGCCTTACGGTTTGCGTCATACAACCTATTTAAAAGCCTTACCCGAATTTCCCCATTAGCTAAAGAGGATCCTTTTCTGTTGGCGAAAACGTCTTCCGCAGATTCTCCCTTTAATCTTCGATCAAAATAATCTAGAACGTAAATACCGCAATTATGCCGATCGTACTGATGTTTTCGGGTGTTTTCAATTAATTCATAACCTGTGTATTTTTCCCCAATTTCCTGCAGAACGGATCGTAAAAACGGATCATTCTGATCATTAATCGTCAATCCTAGAGGGTCGTAATATTCTATTTTTGAGTTTGGACGATCTATGAAAATGGCAACAGAGTGACTTATGATTCGTCCAATTAATGTAATAGGAATACAAACATGGGTATCATCTTGTTTAATATCATAAAGGCCAAACGCACTATTAATACCCCATACTCCTGTAGAAACAAACCGGTGTTTTGATTTAGGGTCACATAATGCATGCCCGCAGTCAATCATGGTGTGCCTGGAAATACCCCTAAGTCTAGTGAGCATTGAAAACGAAGAATCTTCTCTCTCGATTTTCCGACGATTGTCTACTTTTCGAAAATAACTGAAAGCACTAACCCAACAGTCGAAAAAAATCTTAGTTACGATCTCCCGGATTTTTCTACACAAGCTCGACTCAACGGGCTTAGAACCGGAAAATTTTATTTCTAGATTTGGTTTATTATCTATCTTTTTCATGGTTAAATTATACCATATATAACATTTATTTTTAATAATAAAATAATTTATATCGATTTAACGTCTGTTTTATGGACCTACGGGGCTAAAAACCATAAAAAATCAATCTTTCTTGAAAGAAACAACCCCTTCCCTGTAAATTGGTTATACCCGCCCAGGTGGTGAAATTGGTAGACACGCCAGATTTAGGTTCTGGTGCAGCAATGTGTGTAGGTTCGAGTCCTATCCTGGGCAAGCTTTTCTCTCTCTGTGGCTTACGATCTAAGCAAAGCCTTCGCAGCTATCGCCCCATCTCCTGGACATTCTGTAAAACACTGAATCTTAAGTCTTATCGACGGATAGTAGATGGCAGGTAAAACCTTCCCCTCCACTTTTCTCTGAGACGCTGCCAACCTCTGTACCACTGTAAAATAGCTATACCCCTGTCTTACGGTAAGTTCCGCCGCTCTTTGCAAAGCGTATTTCATCGTTTTTTCTTCGGGGGTAAATTCATTAGCTTTGAAGGTTACGATAAAGGTGTCTTCCGACAATCGAATATCGGAATACCCATTGGAAAATACCCCCTCCTGTTCGTAGCTCGTCACACAAGACGAGGCCGCCAGAAGGAGGGTAAAGGCTAGAAGAGCTTTAGTTTTTCGCTTCACTGCTTTGATCGAACATTTGTTTGGTTAAATCGGTGAACTTTCCCTGGTAAGAGGAGAAGATCGAGGCAATTTTTTTCTCTAGATCGTTCGATGCGTCAATCTTGCCGCGAGCCAAGTTGCTGATATCGGTAAGATCGATCCCTTTAGCATAACGGCTGTCGGCCGTTTCCGAAAGGAGTGCTACCGTTTTTTTCAGTTCCTGATCTTCGAAAGATTGAGACGCTTGCACCATTTGGTCCATTTTTTCTATGCGTAATGCGAGCTGCTTTTCTCTTCGATCCACATTTGATTGTCCCATAGCAATTTGGGAATCGAGGTGGATCTGCTTATATTCCGATGCGAGATCGATTTCGACCAATCGGTTTTCGTCACTATTTTTTCCAGCTCCCGGGAGGATTTTTCGCAAATCGAGGAAGTAGGAAATAGCCTTTTCTTCATCGGACGAGACCGAAGTGGTTAAGGAACGGACTTTATCAGCTAAAACGGAGTCGTTGAGGTTTTCAACGGCCTCTAACAAATCTTTATTTCTTTCTTGCATCCAGCCTTTAGCTACCGCGTTCCAACGATCCATGTCGGCTGCTTGTTCGACTGCAATCAGAGCGTCTTCGCTGCGGATTGCGATCAACCCTTCAAGTTCGCTCTCTGTTTTGGCCGCTTGGTAGTCTTGGTCCATTTTCATCAAAAATTCTTTATATTCGCCCGCCTGATATTTGGCGCGAACGGCTTGCACGAAGTCGGCTCCCCGAATCAGCTTGGTTTCTTGAAGCTGTTCGACTGCAGTTACAGCTGCTGTATCGGCCGCCATAGGTGAGACCGCGCAAAGCAAAGAGGCTAAAGTAAGAGAAAGAGTTTTTTTCATAATGACACCCTTATTATTTAATGATGCCAACATTATAAACCAAATAGAGTTAAATAGAAACATTACAAAATATTTTATAATTATTTATAATAGTTAAAAGCAATAACTCCGCTTTGAAAAACCGTCGAATTACGCCCAGCTACAGTAAACCAACACCCAGCAATAACCCCCCAATTATTGCTCCAGCTATACTCAATCGCAGGGGCTAAAGTGGCCTGCATGGAATGCCCGATCTCCATCCCTTCTCCTCTCACCCCTCTAAAGCGACTTTTAGGGGAATAGGACCAGGTGATATCGGTGGCCAGATTCCAGTTTTGAGTAAGAGAATATTCGAACGCTAAATCGATAAAGAAATTTTGAGGCGATTGGTAGCTCCCTTTTGTATTGGCATTTCCTCCAAAGATGCTAAATCCTTGGATAGAGGCGGAAGAGGGGATAACATAGGAGAGGTAAAGGCGCGAGGCTAAGGTGTGAATCCCGGTAAAGGTAAATACTTTTCCAAAAACAACCCCCAGCCACGTCTGATACGATCCCAACCCCCCAGCATCGGTCCTGAATTTATTAGGATTGAGATTTTTATATTTTCCCGTAGGAAAAACCTCTTCCAGGGACAATTTAATGCCCGGATACCAATCCGATTCAAACAGGAGCTGAATATCAAATCCCGCGCTCCAATCCCCCAAAGACCAATTGTGCTGCCCTTGAGTTTCTTTGAAATTTCCTAAAAGAGTGAACGTAAAATCGAGCCAAGAAGCCAAACCGGCTTGCACCACCACTTCTGAGGAGGTTATCCACAAAAAAGGGATATCTACCGCTCGACCTGACCCATCATATACACCCGGGATTACTAGCAAATATACATAAGGTTCTATGTTGAAATGGCCTAGAGAAACGCTTTGTGCCGCGGGCGCGAGAAGTGGTCCCGTAAACCAAGGGCGTTTTTCTCTAGGAAATTCCTCTTCCTTAGCTTTTTCTACAACCTCGATGGCTTCTGCCAGGGAAAAAAGGAGTAGGAACGCGGGGAGTAGTTTACGAATCATAGTCTACAAATAATCGACTTTGGTACAATTAGCAAAATGAAATATCTTTTTTTCCTTCTGATTGCGTCTCTACTGCACGGGATAGAAATCCGCCTCGATCACAAAATCCTTGAAGTGGAGATCGCCGACACGCCTAATGCAAGAAAGCAAGGGTTGATGAAACGGACAGATTTGCAAGACGGGACAGGGATGCTCTTTATTTTTGGCGAGCAGGAAATCCTTTCCTTCTGGATGAAAAATACCCCCCTGCCCCTCTCCATTGCCTTTTTTGACAAAAGAGGAATTCTGATTAATACAGCCGATATGAAACCCTATTCCTTAGCGAGTAGTAAAAGTCAGGCCCCCGCTCTGTATGCATTAGAGGTGCCACAAGGATGGTTTGCCGCAAATAAAATCGGCCCCGGGGCGAAATTATCTTTTCGTCATCAGAACAAAAAGCTATAATCGGAATTTGCAAACCCCGTCCTATAGGCATTATATTCAATGAGCAAGAGCAAGAAAAAGCACAAGAGTCCCTGGACCATTTTTATCGCCATTTTCTTAGCGATAGCGGCTGGCAGTATCCTGGGAAAAGACGCGACGATTTTTGGCATTTCCCTCTATGCGATTTTCGATGTGCTCGGAGCTATCTTTTTAAATGCGCTAACCCTCGTCGTAGTTCCGCTCGTCTCCTCTTCCATTATTACCGGAATCGCGCGCATTGGCGGAGAAAGCGAATTTGGGCGCCTGGGACTCAAAACTTTTTCCTTTTATATCGGGACGAGCCTCATAGCCATTTTAATTGGTCTTTTCTTCGTCAATCTCATTAATCCGGGTGTCTCCCATGTAGTTCCTCTTGTGAGTGAGGCTGAGCAGGCCACTATCGCTGCCTTTAAAGAGGGCCTCTCCCATAACGAGGGGAAAGCCTTTGTCGATGTGCTGATGCAAATTGTCCCCTCCAATGTAATTGAGGCCTTCTCCCGCAATCAGATGCTAGGACTTATCTTCTTTAGCCTTTTGTTTGGTTACTCTCTTTCGAAAATAGACACCGGCCCTTCCGCCATTTTACAGGGATTTTGGCAGGGAATTTTTCAAACGATGATCGCCATTACGCGGATCGTCATGAAATTTCTCCCTTATGGGGTGTTTTGCCTCGTCGCAAAGGTCTTTATGACTACAGGGGTCGGCTCGCTCGGCTCATTAGCCCTCTTTTCCCTCACTGTTTTATTGGGATTAGCCACCTTTATGTTAGTGGCGCTCCCCCTCCTTCTGAGTTTGATTGGGCGGGTTAGTCCATTGCGCCATTTTAAAGCGATGGGGCCGGCCCTCATCACTGCATTTTCCACGAGCTCCTCTTCCGCCGCACTTCCCATTACGATCGATTGCGTCGAGAAAAGAGCTGGGGTCTCCAATCGAATTTGCAGCTTAGTCATCCCCTTAGGTACATCGATTAACATGTCGGGCTCCGCACTCTATGAGTGTGTCGCAGCCATGTTTGTCGCCCAGGCTTACGGGATAGATCTATCGCTCTTGACTCAATTTCTCGTCGTCCTGATGGCCCTTGTGACCTCTATTGGGGTAGCTGGGATCCCCTCAGCCAGTTTAGTCGCCATCTTAGTCATCCTCAAAGTGATCGGCCTCCCTTCAGAGGGCATCGGCCTTTTTATTGCTGTCGATCGCCTTCTCGATATGTGTCGCACCATGGTCAACGTTTTCAGCGATAGCTGCTGCGCTGTCCTGGTTGCGCGCTCCGAAGGGGAAAAAGGCATTCTAACAACCGATCCCGTCGAATAAGGGATCGCAAAAGAATAAGCACTACACTTTTTTGAATTCCCGACTTTCTCAAGAGCCTTTTTCTCTGTGCGCTCTGTTTTNNAAAACAGAGCGCACAGAGAAAAAGGGGTATGAGCACAGCTCAATGACTTTTCTTCTTAATGAAAAGATCGCTTTATTCCTATTCAATTAAGTCTAATTCCTGTATACTACTGTACATTAAAGTTTTTTTTTAAACAAAAACTAACAAAGGAATTTATGGCTTCTATTAATAAGAATCTTCTCGATTCATTAAACGATACCCACCTTATAGAATATCCATGGCGAGGTAAATTACAGATCGACGGAAAAATGAGAACAGTAGTCAAGCTGGACGCTAATTTTTCTGCCATCCATCTTAAAGGGATCAAGAACGAATACCCAAGAGGCTCATGCAAAATAAAAAAAATGGCGGCGATTTCTTTTGGAGAGGATTTTTGCCATGTAGCGCGAATCGTGTATAAAATGACAAATGAAGAAGCTATAAAATTCCACTACACAAAATCGATTGAGACCCGCTATGCCTTGCAAGGCGTTCCTAACCTCGTCCACGTTTTTGCGCAAGTTCTTACCCGTAATAAACACAACGAATTGGAATTGGTTAGTTACGAAAGAAACTTCCAATTTGGGAATTTGTATACCTTTGAGAGCTGGTATGCCGAGGAATTTGTCTTGGAAAAATGCCTTAAAATCGAAATAGCCCAAAAAATCATCGCAACTTTTGCTGCCATGCACCAAAGGGAAATTTACCATCGAGACATCAAACCTGAAAATATCCTTTGCGGTGAAGATCCCGCCGATCCCACTAAATTAGCGATTGCGATTTGTGATTTAGATTTTTGCAGCATAGAAGGATCGGGAAATAAGCGCCGCACAGGAACTCCATCTTATATCTCTCCTGAAGAGTTTATATGGAAAATGAACGGGCCGACTAAAATCCGATCAAAACCTGAATTAGCCAAAAATGATATATGGGCTCTTGGGTGGACCCTCCACGAAATTTTCAATAAGCTTGTACGCCCCCTCCCCTTTACTGACGAAAATTATACACAAGGAATGAAAACAAGAGCTTGGCTTCAACAATTTGATGTCAGCCCATCTCCCCTTCCTAGGCCCGAAAAAAAAGACCGAATGGAACAACTTATTTGGAACATGCTGCAATACGAGCCGGATAGCAGAATTGAGATGCAAGAGGCTCTTGAGGAGATTGAGGCCATTAAATCCAGTGAAAGAGATCTCGCATCGCAGCCAGCGAAATCTCAATCAGAATCAGAATAATAATAGTCATCTCGAGACGAGATGACTGTTGGTGATTGAGTTCATTACTGAGAATTTCAAATAGCTCATGCATGAGCGTCAAGCGGCGATTGAGAAGATCGCCCCGTTTATTCACATCTAGATAGTGGATCATCCGGCGGTAGAGCGATTCGAGTTCCGAGTGTTCCCAGAAAAACTCAGGCGTATCGAGAATTTCGGTATGCAAATTGATGTAGTTCCTCTCTAAAAAAAGCTCTCCCATCACCTGAGAGGTCTGCTTTCTAGAGAGAGTAATTTTACCCCTTTCCGCTAAGTCTTTTGGAATGTGTTTGCTATTATCGATGGTGCGGGAGATCACCTCTTCAAAAACGGTCAATTTGGTCGATTGCGCAATCGCATAAGAGAGAGACAGCTTAAGCAGGGGGTCCTTTTTAGGAAGAGTGATCAAATCGTCTTCAATCTTCATTTTGTCGGCATAGATAAAGGTGAATTCATCGATTTCGATTTTGGGTAAACTTTCCTGTTCAAACTTTTTTAAGTTCGCCAGATATTCTTTTTCTTCCTCTTCCGTAAAATTCCAAAAAACGACAGCGCCGTAGGGAAAATAGAACACATCTTTTTTCCCCGACTTCTCCTCTTTTGTTGAAAAATGGATGGTGTCTCTGAAGGGTTGAGAAGCCCCACTCCCCTGTAGATGGAGGTAGAGCCTTTGAATATCGTAGGAGCCAGAGGTACAATAACCGGTACAGCGCATATCTTGTGTATACTAGTTCGAACTATACTTGTATATCTGCTATTTCAATTTGCGCGTTTCGCACATTAGATTTCTCGGTGCTTCTCCAGGGCCTTCTGATGAAAAAGCCCTGAGTGCTTCTCGGTGTGCTCGGTGTTGGATTATACCGTTTTTAAATTACGAGAGGTATATATACTACAATCGGTCAATAACTTGGAATTTGAGCTGCGTNNCGAAGCTTCGCAACCCGCTCTGTATAACAAATACAGGGCGGGTTGCGATCGTCGATTCTAGGGTACTTTGACGCTGCTGAAATTTCAAGTTCTTGGCCGATTGTAGTATACCTCTCAATTCACAAGTTCTTGACCGATTGTGGTATAACACCGAGCACACCGAGGAGCACCGAGAAATCTAATGAGCGAAACGCGCAAAAAAAGATATAGCCGATTGAAACGACATCAGTATATAATTTCCGTTCAAGATAAATTGAATTCCCACAAGATCGCTAACTTATGCATCGAAAGCTTCTCTCCTTTATCCTGTTTGCCTGCGTAGGGCCTGCGTTCTCGGTCCCTTTAACGCCTCTGGATCGCGCCGACGTCCACGTTTTCACCTCTTTGCAAAGGGTAGAGCCGCCCCCTAAACAGATCTACATGCATCGCTCTCCCTATAAAGGATGTATCGACATTAACTATTCCCCCTATGCCGGAGGGGAAGATCTTTTGTCGGCCACCCGAATCGCTGAATGGGTGGAGCGATTTTTACTCAACACCACCCCCCTTTGCAGCTCCAAAAGTTTCTATGCCCGAACTTGGCGCCTTTCTGAAATGGCTTTAGTGTGGCTGCCTCTAAACTATTTTGCGATGGTGGTCCAGCACGAAGTCTTTGGTCATGGTTACCGGATCCGCGATATCAATCACGGAACCTCAGTGGCCGGATACACTCTAGAAACCCCGCCTCCGTTTGGCTCAGGAGGAGGAGCCACTATGTTTAAGGTGGGAGATAATTTAACGATGACAGAGTACAACACGATCTGCAGCGCCGGGGTTGAATCGACAGAGATTATGGCCCAGCTAACAAAACTGAAATGGCTCGAGGCCGGTTTTATCGATCCGAGGCAAACGGTCCTTTATATATTAGGACAACAAGATTTAACCCTCTATATCGGAACATTAAAAGCCCTCGATGAAGATGAAGATCTTAGTGGCCACGATATTCATGACTACATCCAAAGCCTAAATCTAACCTACACGCAAAGCACTTTAACTAAAGGGCGCCTGTTAAATTTGAACTGGGTGAATCTCTGCGATCCGTTTACTTTATATTCGATCTATTCCTGGTTCCATTACATCTCTTCAGGCAAAGAGTCGAAGATTCTGATGATACCTATGTGGGGAGCCCGCTATTTACCCGGCCTACGATTAGGCCTTTCCCCTTTTGGACCCGAATTTTTTCTCGATAACTACCTAGTCAGAGGAAACACCCCCTACTATTTCTATGTGAAAGGGGGCGAACATGCAGGAAATACCTATGTGGGATTAGGGCTTTATGCGCCGCGCATTTTCCACATTAAAAAATGGGCCTTCGGTCTTCGCTTTGATGCGTGGAGACAACCCCAATTGCTCTTAAGCCCTGGGAAAGTCCCCCTTGAAGAGATTGATTTCGATGCTGAGCCCGATAAGGAAAACCCCCTTTATTCCTCTGCGCAGCAACACCAAATGAAAATCGGCGCTGCCGCCTCTGGGATTGTCTTTTATCGAGCCAGCCCCCGATATGGCGGAGAACTTGAACTCGGATATAAGTCGGTCGGGTTTTTACCCGGCTATGCGCTAAGAACCTCGCCGGTAGCTCGCTTCTCCATGGTCCTCGTTTTCTAGTTGTTTCACAATCGCACGCAAAACTTGTCCGATATTGTGTTTAATTTTTTTCCCCAACATCCAACGTACCGGCCAGGCAAAGGGGCCTCGGATATCGACCCGATACCGGATCTCCGAGCCGCGCGAGGTGCTCTTTACAGAATGGGTAAAAATCAATCGGATAAAGAGCGTTTTCCACAAAATGGCAAACGACTCGCCGTTAATCACCTCTAAAACCTGGTAGCGGAATTTCGACTTCCCCTCTCCTTTAGAGATCCCTTTTTGACCCGATACAATTTTATCTTGTCCATGTATGGCATGGGCTTTTTCCCACGCCTCCCAAACGCGTTTCGGAGGAACTCGCGCCTCAATTAATTCTTCCATATTATACCTCTCGAGATTCACCTCTTATTTCACAATACCATACCAGAAAAGCAACTGCGAGTATATAGTGGTTCCATTTGAAAGGTACCCAAGATTTCCGTTTTAACAGTTCAGATTTTTAACTATTTTGGCAGGGTTA
>PLXF01000026.1 GCA_003151315.1 Parachlamydiales bacterium | reverse complement strand
GCAATCGCCGTTCCCACATAGGCGGCGTTGATCCTCATTTGGGCTGCTTGATCTGAGGTAGAGACGATGACGACGGAGCGTTTCATCCCTTCGACGCCGAGATCGTTTTCGATAAATTCTCTCACCTCGCGGCCCCGCTCCCCAATGAGGGAGATCACATTCACATCGGCGACCGCATTGCGGGCAATCATGCCAAGGAGGGTNNCCCTACCCGCTGCCCTTTACCACAGGTGAGGACGCCGTCTATTGAGCGTACCCCCACAGACAGGGGCGTTGTGATCAGAGCCCTTTTTAACGGATCGGGGGGAGTTCTCATCACAGGGATCGACTCATCGACATCGGTGAGAGGCCCTTTTGTATCCTCTTCGATCGGACGGCCCATTCCATCGAGGATCCGTCCTAAGAGGCCGGGTCCTGCTTTGATGTGCATCGGAATCCGCATCGGAATCACCTCAGAGGCGGGACCGATCCCTTTCATGTCTCCAAGGGGGGAGAGGAGCACTTCATCTTTTGTAAATCCGACCACTTCGGCAGCGAGAGGCTCTCCCACCCGTTTAATGAGGCAGATTTCCCCTAATTTTACTTGAGGGACGACAGCTCGGATCAACATCCCGACAACTTCGGTGATCCGCCCATGGACGGTTGTGAGTTCAACCTCTTCCAGATGGCTGATCAGTTTATCGAAGGGGGAGTTTGGGTCCATTCTCTCGTTACAGCTGGATGTTCATCATTTGTTTAATCGAATCGATCACCTTCCCTAATAGGGAAGAGGAGTAGTCGATCTCTTGCTGCGCTTGTCCCATCTTGATTTGGACAAGCATCATATCTCCGGGTCGGATTTCATCCCCTTGCGCCGATATTTCAGCGAGCTTTTGCTGCACTCGGGCCATCTGATCCTGCCCATCGTTTACATAGGATATAAACCGTTCGACGGTGCCCGATCCAGCACCCGATTTTAAAGGGGGCGACTCGATACCGAGTTTCGATGCCGCGGCTCGTGCGTAGGTGTTGGCATCGCCCAATTTGTTCTTCAGCAGATGGGCTTGAGAGCGCTTCAACTTCAGATTGGGAGTATTGAGCTGGTCATGGACGACGCCGAGAGAGTCGTGGGCGTTTTTGGCTTGCAGCATCAGCGTATTGACGGTGGGGCTGCCGGTAGGGAGGGCGNNGTTGGTGCAGTTGCGAGCCCAGCTCCTGGGGTTTTTCCAGGCGACCCTTCCATCATGGATTGGAACTCGGAGCCAGGTTGCCGAGAAGGCGCTTGAGGCTCCAACCCTTTTGAGGGGGTTATCCGATCGGGACTTTTGTCAGGCACAGGGGTTGTGTTATCTAAACTCATCGATGTTTCTTCTGGTTTTTGTCGGCAGGCTTAGCAGAGACTGCAGGTCCTGGCGTTTTTTTAACAAAAGTATCGACAAAGTCGATCGCTGTATTGCTCAGTTTTTTCAATAAAGGATCGTGCGAATGGGTCGCCGTCTCGGTTAAGATTTTTTCCCCGGCGCTGACTTGATTAGGAGTCAAGCTCATGCTGATCCCTAAAAAGGCTTTTGCCATTTCGTTTTCTGGCTGCATCTCGATAACTTCTTGAAAGCTCTGGCAAGCCTCTTTCAGTTCTAACTTGTGCAGATGCAGATAACCGATCCCAATCTTAGGCAGCGAGTGCTCGGGATTGAGCATTTCGGCAGCTCGGAATAACTTGAGAGCTGCATCTTCGTCTGCTTGGTTGACGGCGATAAACCCCCCTTCGACGAGCAAGAAAAAATCTTCTTTGTATTTGTTCAGTTTCATGAATTCCCTCTATGTTATCTTGCGATCTGGTTACTTATCGCCTTGTTGATGACCGAGTTTACCTGCGAAATCAAGTTTGAAATCGATTCACCGATCTGCGTTACCTGGCTCATTTGGAACTGGAGCAAGATAAAAGAGCCGGGTGTGGCTGATGAAATATTGCTCGCTAACGCTTTAACCTGTTTAACGAGTCCCGATTGCAACTTTTTATAAGCGGAAATCAGGGATGTAAAACTTAGTGTGACTCCTGGCACTTTTGACATTGGACTCTTCCTATTTTGCAGCTTTTTTCAGTACTTTTTGGAGGGCTGTGTATCCGTGCAGCAAAACTCCTAATTGATCGAAGTCTTGATCTTTCTGCCCCTCTCTAAGCGAATTTTTGAGTTCGATAACTCGTCCTTCAATTTTCGCTTGAATTTCTTGGTTCCGATTCGGATTGGATTTAATCTCTTTTTCGAGATCGAACGCAAAACGTTCCGGTGTTTTTTCTTTATTTAGACCGAACATAAATCTCTCCTTCCGGTATTTTCACCGGGTGTAGTTGATTTTATATTTTAGCCCTTCTTTTTCAAGTAGAATCGTATTTGGTTCGATAGAAATAATTTTCATCCCCTCAACCAAATCGCCTAATGTGTAAATTTTCCCATTTAAAACTACACTATATCCGGCTCCGTCATGTAACGAAGTTCCCGACACTTGAAATTGCTCAGAGAGATCTGTTCCCGCAGCCACTAAGTGGGATGGCACGGCAAAATTTTTGATCCCTCGGATTCCGGGTAGAGCATTTAGTTGCTTCAAGGCAGTTTCCAATTCGGGTCCCATCTGCTCGCTATAAGGGCCCGATAAGACGAGTTCGCCCTGATTTAAATTAAACGAGAGGCTTCCAAATCCTTGCGAGGCTAAGATAGCTAGCACTTGCGTATTGAGCAGCTCTTCGACGGCCACCCGATTTTCCAACCGGTCGAGGTAGGGGAAGTTCACGGTGAGATAATCGGCGAGTTTTTGGCTCTCGGCACCCGTTTGGATATATCCTGAAACCAGGAATTTCCCGGGTTGAGGAGATGAGATACTCACGCCCCTCCAATCTGAATTGGTTGAGATCACATCATTCATCATCTTGCTCACGAGATCGTCGATCACGACTGTATCCTCGACGCTAGCGATAAAGGGGATCTGTTGGAGGTTATAGTGCATCTCCTGGAATTCCACACCAGATGCGACATGTCCTGTCAAAAATAGTTTACCCGCCGCAGGGTTAAACGAAAATTGGACATCGGTAAATTTCTTAAGCGCATGGGTAATGTCATCGACAGGCTCTTTTATAGCCAGATCGATTTTCTCCGAACGAAACAGGGAGAAAAAGCTTAGGAAAACGATGAGGAAAAGAGCCGCGAAGGAGCCTGCTAAAATCAGGTATTTGGGAGGGATTTTCTCCTTTTTCCAATCGCGCGGCGCCGCTTCCAGCGCCTCTTCCAATAAGGCCTCTTCATTCTCCATTTTGGACGATTCATAGGAGGGGATCATCGGCGAATAGATCGTCTCTTGGGGCGATTCCCGATCGATCACTAAAAAGGCGGTGGTGCCGAGCGAGACCATATCTTGGGGCGTGATTTCCCGATTTCCCAAAACGGGTTGGCCATTGACCACCGTGCCGTTTTTCGAGCCGAGATCTTCGATATCGATGATTCCAGAGGGGCTAATATGTAAGCGGGCATGATTTCTCGAGACGCTCAAGTCCTGGAAAACGATATCGCACGTATTCGCGTCTTTACCGATCAGGTAGGTCCGCCCTTTTTCAATCCCGATTTCGGCCCCTGCGTTAGGGCCTGAGATCACTTTCAATAGAAGGGGCGCTTCGGTGATCATATTGAAGGGCATGTCGCCAGCATGTCCCGCATCTTCAAAAATCGTGTCGTAGGCGTTAGGGGTAACCTCTTCTTTTCTAAGCGGCTCTTGAGTCTCGATGAGAGAAGGGTACGACTCTTCCTCTTTTTCTGTCGGCGCTTCGAGATCGCCGAAGATGTCGTCATAGCCCCCTTTTTTCTTTTTTTTCTTTTTTGGGGCTTTGTCCGCCGCGGCCGCTACCTCTTCTTCAGAGAAGAGGAAAAGGGTATTGCCTACTTGAACTCGATCCCCCTCTTTTAATAGGAGGCGATCTTCAAAGATTTCGCCATTGACGAGCGTTGGGTTGATGCGGCTGAGGTTTTTTATGTAGATTCCGCCAGGCGTTTTCGTGATCCGCGCATGTTTGCGAGAGACGGTGCTATCTTCGATGACAAAATCGGCCTCATCAGGATCTCGGCCGATGACCCAGTCCTCTCCCTCAGTGAAGTGTAAGATCAGTCCCCGTTCGGGTCCATCTTCTGCGATTAAGTGCGCCGGCATAGTTTTAAATCAGGGTTGTTGTCTTCTCGAATTTTGCGACTTCATCCTGCCAGTAGACGAGATGGTTGGCGAAATTCTCGAGGGTTTCCTTGAAAGTTCGATAGTTCATTTCATACGGCAATCCGTGAGAGAGAGTCAAGTATTTCTCGCTTCCATCGATCCCAATTCGTGCGCCGGAGGTCCCTTGTCCGAGGAAATTCGCCTTCATAAGCAGCATAAAAAGTTCTTCCCGTTTTTTTTCTGGGCACGGAGTAATATTCGCTTGCATCGAGACTCCGGGATCGAGTTCTTTCAAAAGGATTACCACGCGGGAGTTAAGGGTAAAATGGAAAGTTTTATCTTTCGATAAAAGCGGAGGATCCAAGTCCAATTCGGAGGAAATATTTTCGATAAACTCTTTGAGCATTGACACACCCTATTGCCTATTATTCCCGTTCGGCAAGAAAATTTACAAGAGGTTATCAAAATAAGGTCTAAAAAAGAGAAAGAAAGGGGTGGCTCATCGCTCTTCTGGGAATATTTCCAAAGCTGTTGACCTATATACTGCTTCCGTTTGAATCTTGAATAGACACCCAACATTTTTGGGAAGTGCAATAGTTATTAGGATAAAAAGGACATTTCATGAATTCTCTATCGAGCGACAGGGTAACGATGGAAATGATGCAACGATATAACGATAAGAAAATTGTAAAAGACAGTGTGCAATCGCGGAGCTAGAAACCCTTGTCGTTATCGTTGCTTCTGCTGTTTGGTAGAGAAAGTTAATTCAAGCGGGCATAAAAAAAGACCGCGGTGTTAAGCCGCGGTCTTAAGGAGAAGAGAAGAAAAGGGGAGCTTAGACCTTTTGTTGGGCCTGAGCTGCATCCAAGTTTTGGATCGCGCTTTGCTGCATTTGAGCCATAGTTTGCGCGATTGCTTGGAGCGTTTGGAGAGAGGAGACCACCATTTGGCCAGCCGCATCCAAGACCGCTTTTTGTTGCTCTTCGTCCGCCTGATCCACTTGGAACCCAGCTGCCGCAAGTCCACCAATACCTGTAGCCAGTCCGTTGAGGGCTTGGCCGAAATTGTGTGCTTGCTGGTTGAAGCTGGTAATCTGGTTGTTCGCATCGTGGATCTTTTCGTTGGCTGTTTTCTTGTTCGCAGCCATCGTGTCTCTGATCTGCGTATGCTCTCCATCGTGCAGCTGAGAGGCTGCAGAGGGCACTTGCGTGGGAGGCAAAGGTTCTTTGCGCATGAAGTTGGCCATAACCGCTTCTCGATCGACTCCAGCACCCTGACCTGCTGCATTTGCTTGACCTGCAATAACAGGCTCGGCTTTGGGTAGGTTTGCATCAAGAACTTTGATTTTTTCATCTGCGGTGTTAACAACCTTGCTTTCTTGCTTGATGGTTTGAGCTTCGGCTCCGAAGTTAGTTTTGTACACGCCAGCGGCTCCAGCAGTAACTCCAAGGCTACCACCAACTACGCCACCTATTGCGTTTGATCGGGTGGCTGAGGCTTGATCTCGCATTGCAGATCGGGCTGCATTTCCGTTCGCTATAGCGATTGTAGCCTGAGTTTCTACCTGCTTTTGTTGGAGTTGGTAAGATAATTGCTGAACATAAGTCAGCAGTGAGTAGAGCTGTGCAAGAACAACGGCGTTAGTTGCGCCCGCTCCGAGAGCAATCGTGCTTAAGGAGTGGATGTTTTTTACTGCCGCGTTCGTTACGGGGTTTTCTGGTTGAACGATTTGAGTTGCCATAATAATAGTTTCCTTTTTTTATATTTATCCTAAAATTTGTGCGGCTTCTGCTTGAGCCTGCATCAACTGACTGAAGAGGCTATTGAGCCCGCTCAGCGAATTATTAAAGTTTTTTTCCCATTCCTGGTAATTTTCTATGTTTGTCTGCGTATTGTTTCCCAGCGACTTTAAGATCGCTGTGTCTTTTGAAGTTTCAGCCATCTGATCGAGAATATCGGCCTGATCCATCTGTATTTTTCCTATAGCGATTGAACTACCCGCAGATCCCATATTGGCAAGTGCGTTGAATGTGTATAAAAGTTTTGTTAAATTAGCGGCTCCTGCTGGGTCGGTCATACGCGATAGGAGGTTAGTCCCTGAGCTTCCTGCCATCATACCCGCTTTTAGTGTTAGTAAAATTAGGGTGATTTGGGAGATGATCTGCCCAATTTGTTTGGCGCTATCGCTAGCTCCGCTTGCTGTCATAAAGTCTGAGGTTGGGTTAAGTACGGCTACGCTCATTGTTCCTGCCATTGCAGCTGAGCTTTTGCCAGCCGTAGAAGAAGCAGCCGAACCGGCGGCCTGCGCTTCTTCAGCTGTTTTTCCCGCTTTAAGAGCGGTTTGAGTAGCGGCGTTACCGGCGAATTTACCAGCAGCATAGCCGGCTCCACCTGCAGCTGCTAAAGAAAGCCCGAATTTTAAGAAACCATCGCCAAGAGCGCTTCCTGTCCAACTATCAGACATTGCACCCTCTTTTTCAGCGATTTGCAATGAGGCCATGGTTAACATGACTGTCGATCCAACTGGGTCGACTACGAAGGTGGCTACAGCTGCAACAAGTTGAAGAGCGATAATGGCCCATCCTAAAACGTCTACTTTATTTTTTTCGTCTTCCATTTTCTGGATTTGTAATTTGGTAGAGGCGGCAGCAGCGAGCGAGGCGTCGATTTGGTTTTTCTGCATGTGTGTCTGGTTGAGATTATTGCTTGCCATGAGGCCGTTGACAATGATCTGAAGCCCGATAAGAAGGGCGGTTAATTGGACGAGTGCATTGATCGTATTACTATTAAGTGGAGCTGTGGGGTCGAGATTCACTTCGTTTACATCGCTCGTATTGAGAGCGAAAAGGGTAGTATTAGAGGTGGTATCTGTCGGATCAGAGGTTAATAAACGCTGGATGAAAGAGCTATCTTTAGTCTCAGCGATCGGATCGGTCGGAGCGACAGGTAAAGCGTCGCGATCTTTGTCCCGAGGGGCAACGTTAGTCGCGATTTTCGGCTTATTGGGAGCGACAAAAACAGGGCTCACATTTTCAGTGGTCTGCCGATTGCTCTGCTGAACGACCGCGTTGAGCGTTATCGCTGTGGCTGATGTGTTGTTTACTGATGATGTCATATATATCCCTATTTATTACTTGTTTTATTGATCAGGTTTTTCCAGATCGATGTTAATGGTTCCATCAACTTGTAGTTAGTCACCTGTGTTTTATTCACGGCGTTGATGGTGTGGGCCCACAGGTCGATTGGCTGCTGAGCGGCTGAGAGCTTACTCTGGTAGTCGAGCTGTGATGTATTATATCGCGTTTGGTAAGAGCTCAATGTTTTGGAAAGGTTAGCGTGGGGTGACCCGCCGTTTTCTGTACCGTTCCACTGCATAGATAGTGCGTCGTAAAAATCGAAACCATAATGTGTTAAAATGTTCGCACCGTCGATGATTTCTTGGGCTATAGGGTCATCATATTTTGAGCCCCCTGCTCCATAGGTCGCAATCCAGGTATTCCAATTCGTGGGATTTCCCCCCGCATTCGGATCTCCCGCCCACTCATCGACATAGGTTTGTTGCGCAGTTGAGATTGCTGTCAACGCATTGTTCATTTGCGTAGACAAAGTCGAAACAGCCGTTGTCAATGAGGGTAAAATGGAGTTTACCATCACATTTAACATAGCGCCCACTGAGTCGTTGTAATTGACCTGCGCTACTAATGCTTGCTGAGCGCCTATGCCTGTGGATGTGTGGATTGTCATTAGTTTGTCCTGTTATTTGTGTTTTGCGGGATCGTTCCGAGTGACTGAGCACCCTGAAGTACCGTGCTAATACCGCTCTCGATATCTGACTGAATCTGGTTTCCCTGGTCAATACCGTTCTGGAGGGGAGTCATACTCGACTGACCCTGGAGCTGGTAGTTATTGTACACCTGTTGCTGGTAGGGCAAATCGGAGTTACCGATGTGCTGCTGTACAACAACCGTTTGTGCAGTTAACTGAGTATTCATCTTATCTGCAGCGTTTTTCAGCTGATTTACTTGTAAACCGATAGCTCCACTGTCTCTCGCTGTTTCTAAATATTGCAGAGCGATGACGGCGGTTACCATAGTGGCAAGCACAGAACTCCACGTTGTAATTGCTGTCGACTCTGTGTGAGCTGTTACTGTAGGTGTTGACATCTTGTTTTCTCCTATGTCTGTTTAGTTATCCGACCAAGCGGACGATTTTGTTTCTTCTAGCCCTTCTGGGTGTCTCTCTAACGGTTTTTGGCTCTTGCATGTTCAGCGACTCGAGTTCTTTAGACATATCGGCCACCGATTCCCATTCAGACTGTGTAAAATTCATCGGGTTTTTGATGAAAGTGGACATCACTTCCGGATCCATTCCCGCTTTTTTATAGAGCTTGTTCGCCTCTTCTTGAAACGCCTCTTTAATCGTCTCTACGGCTGACATGGCGGCTTCCCGCTCAGCAGGGTCTGACGACTCAAAATGGGTTTTGAGGTCTCGAAACGTCTCTACAGTAGTTTCGATTAGGTCTTTCATTTTGGTGGGAGTTAGGCTATTTAAGTCCCCTAACGTTTCCCTCATCTGTTTTAGTAGATTGTCTATCATAGTTATATTCTCCATACTCTTATTTTATACTATTTTGGTTTAATTGTAAATAATTTATTAAAATTAGTTATATTTTGTTTAAATACAGTATTATTAACTTGTAACTAGCTGATTATTAAGCAATTGCAATCTTGATTTTATAAGTGACTGAAAATTAGCTAGTTATCTAGGAATCTGGTTATTGATCGCCGTTTGGGAGGCGCCAGTGACCCCGCTTTTGGTATCGAGGGCACCCGAGAGGGTAGAGATGATCTGGTTGTCTTGCTGAGCGACGGCTGAGGTCTGCGTACTAACGGTTTGCGACCGTCCCGAGGCTAATTTTGATAAGGTGTTGAGGTTGTTGAGGATCGTGGTGCTAGTGGCTCCCTGCGCGGTAATGGCCTTGACGGCGGTATCGACTGTGGTTAAGAAGGTTGAGCTAGAGCCTCCTAAATAAGAGGCTGCCGCTGCGGCTGCCGCGGCGAGCTGGGTAAGCTGGGTGGTAATGTCTGTGGTAAGGCCGTTGCTGGAGGTGTTGGCGGGCAGAGCCACGGCTGCAGCAACCGTTGCTGCGGTAGCTCCTGAGGCAGCCGCTGCTGCTGTAGCTTTAGTTGCCGCGGCCGATCCGGGAGCTGCGGCCGTCACCGCTGCAGAAACCGTTGCGGCGGTAGCGCCGCTTA
>PLXF01000198.1:24574-28492 GCA_003151315.1 Parachlamydiales bacterium | reverse complement strand
GATTTATGACCGTTTTGGCGCGCCTCAAAAGCCAATTCTTGAGTCACGAGAGGTATAACACTTATTCTTTTACGATTCTTAAGGATTATGGAAACGAATTCACCTAAATTGCAGATTTTTGATTTAGATAATACCCTTCTTAAGGGGACGAGTAGTTTTAGGTTCTTTTTTTACCTTCTTCTCCTTCGCCGCTTACCCTTGTATACTTTTTTTTCGGCTTTTTTTCTTTTTCTCTCTTTCCGTTTTGGTCGTCTTACTTTGGCCAATCTTCATCACCGGGTTTTCGCTATTTTTTTACGAGGGCGGCCTAAATCCCTCTTTCAAGATGCCGTTATCCCTTTTCTGGATCGGTATTTACATAAAATGGTCGATCGTCCGCTTTGCGAAAAAATCCAAACAGAAAATAGCGTCCTCATCTCCAGTTCTCCCGATTTTCTTATAGGCCCGATTGCCCAAAGACTCGGAATTGCTCTCTTTAAAGGGAGCGAATATGCCGTTGACAAAGACAATTTATTCTGTAACATTTCATGTTTAGTCGATGGTCGGGAAAAGCTCAAGTTTGCCAAGCTCTTATCGGATGAAAGAGGTGTGGCGCCTCAAGAGATCTCTGCCTATTCCGATAGCGACGACGATATCCCCCTTCTGGAGTGGTCTGGTTTTCCCTTTGCGGTAAAACCGAATCGCGCCTTGCGAAAAATCGCTATCCAAAGGGGGTGGAAGATCCTTTAACACAATAGGTGCTTTGTGAATGTTCATGTCGAATCGGTTTCTCCAGTTAGAAAAAAAAATAGCGTAAAGGCCTCACAACGGTCTGCTTTCGGGGCCGATGTATTCGATTTGCGGCTCATTACAAGCGCTCTTCCTCAGAAAACGATCGATCTTTGGATGGAGGGGATCGAAGGGCGAAAAAGGATGGACGTAAACGAGGTGGAGTTAATCGCCGAGGCGCTCAAAAATTGGGCGATAGCGAAAGGGGCCACCCACTACACCCACTGGTTTCAACCTTTGACAGGGGCTGTAGCTGAAAAACATGACTCTTTCCTCTCCTGGAAAAGTTTAGGATCTCCCATTAAACAGCTTCGGGGAAAAGAGCTGATGCAAGGGGAGCCCGACGCCTCCTCCTTCCCCTCGGGAGGGCTCCGCTCTACCCCTGAGGCGAGGGGATATACCGTATGGGATACAACTTCCGCCCCGTTTATTTGGTCGGGAGCAGATGGGGTTACTCTTTGCATTCCCGCCTTGTTTTTTTCTTGGAGCGGCGAGGCTCTCGATCATAAAATCCCCCTTTTACGTTCCGAACAAAAAATGGAAGAGGCTGTTTTACGCCTCCTCTCTCTTGTGGGTCATAAAGCGAAAAAGGTTTTTTCTACATTAGGCGCGGAGCAAGAATATTTTCTGATTGATCGGGAAATATGGGTCCAAAGGCCCGATCTGCAACTTACAGGAAGGACCCTTTTTGGGGCCAAATGCCCCAAAGGGCAAGAGCTGGAAGAGCACTATTTCTCCTCGATTGATGATCGGGTCTTATCGTTTATGGTCGATGTAGAAGAAAGGGCTATTCGCTTAGGAATTCCTGTTAAAACACGCCACAATGAGGTGGCGCCTGCGCAGCATGAAGTAGCCCCTCTCTTTGAGAAATCTCCTCTCGCTGTCGATCATAATCTGCTCCTCATGGAATTGATGCGTAGTTGTGCCGCGAAACATCACTTGGCTTGCCTATTTCATGAAAAACCGTTTGAGGGAATCAACGGATCGGGGAAGCACAACAACTGGTCGTTAGGGACAGATACGGGGCTTAATGTGCTAAACCCAGAAAAAAATAGTCTCGTTTTTTTAACCACTCTGGCCGCTATTTTGCGCGCAGTGCACCTCCACGCAGCTCTATTAAGGAGCAGCGTCGCTTCCGCCGGAAATGACCATCGCTTGGGAGGCTCTGAGGCGCCCCCAACGATTCTCTCTGTGTACTTAGGTCAATCGCTAGAAAAATTAGTCTCCGATATCGCCCACGATCGGATCCACTCTGATGAGGTTCCGCGATATATCGATTTAGGGCTGTCTCACATCGCCCCTTTTCAGGCAGACCTTTCAGATCGGAACCGGACCTCCTTTTTTGCTTTTACGGGGAATAAATTTGAATTTAGGGCTGTCGGCTCTTCGGCCTCTTGCGCATGGCCTATTACGACCATCCAAGCGATTGTTACTGAGAGTTTACAGTTGATCGTCGATGAGATGGAGTTAGAAGTTGCGGGTGTAAAAGATCTGGAGCTGCAGCTTAAAAAGGGGCTGCCTCTTTTGCGTAAACACTTTAAGGAGGCTCTACCTGTCCTCTTTGGGGGAAATGGGTATAGCACAGATTGGGAAAAAGAGGCGGAGAATAGGGGATTGCCCAATATCCGTAAAAGCTGCCAGGCGTTTGAAGTCCTTCTCGATAAAAGATCGATCCATGCTTTTGAGGGGATTTTAACGCAGAGAGAGTTAGAGGCTCGCTACGAAGTTTCGATTGAGCGTTATGCCAAAACGGTGCAGATAGAGATCAACCTCATGCTCGAGCTATTCCGGACGCAGATATTACCGGCCGCATTGACCTGCCAAGAGAAGTGGGCCCGCTCTATAAACGCTTTAACGGCGGCAGGGATCAAGCCGGGCGTTCGTACGTTGGATGCTCTAGAGTCGCTCTCCGCTCACATCAATGAGGCAATTGGGGCAATAGACGAGGTGGAGAGGGTAACGAAACAGACGCAAGATCTCGGCTTCGTGGCTAAAGCCAAAGTATTTTCTGATCTGGTCTCTCCAAAAATGGAGGAGGCGCGCCGTGTTGTCGATAAGCTTGAAATGCAAGTGGAGCATGCGCTCTGGCCGCTGCCCACCTATCGGGAGATTTTGTACTCGGTATGGTAACGGGGATTTTTGGGGGCAGTTTTGATCCGCTCCATTTTGGCCATCTTTTTTTAAGCCTGCAAATTGCCGAGGCGCATCAGCTAGATCGGGTGCTTGTCTGCCCCGCTTTTTGTTCCCCTTTTAAAAGTGCCGCTCCCCCTATCGCAAATCCCCATCATCGCTTGGCCATGGTTAAGCTTGCTGTGGCCGATATTCCCGGGTTTGAAACGATCTCTATCGAGATCGACAGAGGGGGCCCCTCCTATACGATCGATACGATCCGCGCTTTACCTACTGACCAATATCGGCTAATTCTCTCAGAAGAAGCANNGCAGCGATGGGTTTTCACAATTGGAAAGGGGCAGAAGAGCTCCTCCATGCGGCTCCTCCGCTCATTGGCTGCCGCAGAGGTTTTAAGCTGGAGGGGCCTTTAAGACAAGAACTTGAGAAAGGGCTCACTCTCACCCGGTCCATGGATATTTCGAGTACGCACATCCGCGAGCGCCTTTCTGAAAAGCTTTATTGTGGCCACCTCGTACCTGCACAAGTTTTGGAGTATATCTACAGTTGCGGGCTCTATTTGTAAAAATAACTTGGTCATAAATCGGAATTTTCTTATTTTCCAATTATGGAAAGAAGCTCTATCGATACCTTAAATGACATAGCCCAAGTTATTTATGATAAAAATGGGATGAATATCTTAGCTCTAGACGTCCAAGGTCTATCTAGTATAACCGACTACCTCCTGATAGCGGAGGGGAATGTAGGCCGCCATGCGACCTCAATCGCAAAGGCGATTATTGAAGAGCTCAAAGAAAAAGGGGAAACCCCGGGCCATGTAGAAGGGCTGCAGACAGGCGATTGGGTCGTTGTCGATTTTGGCCATGTTATGGTCCACCTGTTCACAGCGGGTCTTCGGGAAAAATATGAACTGGAAAAGCTGTGGCCGGAAAGCAAAATCGTCGATCTGCATATCGATATCTCGAAAAAAGCGATGGGGTAGCAGCTATACCCCGCGTGACTCAATAATTGGCTTTTGAG
>PLXF01000198.1:18238-24566 GCA_003151315.1 Parachlamydiales bacterium | reverse complement strand
TTTTGGCGCGCCTCAAAAACCAATTATTGAGTCACGAGAGGTTATAAGAGCTGCGCATTATTGATACGAAATTCTCCCTTCTTACAGATACCGTGAGCTCCATCAACATATTCATAGGGACTTGGACCTCCGAGTGAGTATATCGATTTTCCATAGGGAATGCCGGTACTTGAAGCGGCGGTTAATGGGCATCCGAGTTGTTGAGCGCGTTTCGCGGCCAGCGATATAATCGCTTTGCCTAATCGAACATCGTCGATATTTGAATAGAGCCTTTCCAGGAAGAGGACGGGCTTTTCCCCATCCCAAAGTAAGCGAAGCAGAGCGCGCGCAATGAGGTGCCCTTGTTTATTTTTGATTGCCAAAAGGCGCGTTTGGCCGTGGTGTAAGTATCCCAAAAGCCCTTTATTGAGATGAGGATCGCCGCCAATCCTTTGGCAGCTTCCCCGAATGGTGGTTCCGCACAGGATCATATCTTGCGCATCATCGGTGTCGATTCCATAGAGTCCTTCGATCTTCAAGTTGTCGGAGAGAGAGCGAATCTTGGCCGTAATATCTTCTTTAAATAACGATGCGAAAGGGAGTTGTTCGATTTCTATAAGGAGATTAACCGTTTTTTCCAACGAGTCGCTTTTGGCTAGTAAGCAACATTTTATTTGCAATGAGAGTATTCCTGCCTCTGGGCCTTTAGTGGTTAACTTGCGCATTGTTAATGTATCGTATACTTTTTTTTGCGCCTCTTCTGTTTCTGCATGCAAATAATCGATCAGAAAAGGCAAATCCATATGCCTATCGATCACAATTTTTTGCGTTAACCATTCCCTCATGGATTGAGGAATGGATGCGCTGTCCGCATTGTCAACAATGAGGAGCTCCTCAAGAGGTATATGTGCGGAATTCGACTTCCATTTTTCTGCTATAGTGGGGACTCGATCGCGAATCATCTTTAAGTGGGGATTGCGCTCCGTTGCGTACCTCTGCTTTAGATATGTGCCTGTAAGAACAAACGTTACATGTTCGCTTAAGGCTTGCATAACGGTAGGATCATTTAAGCTCGCTAAATTGGCCGCATACAAAACTAGAGCATCTCGTTGCTGGTAGGAACCAAAGGTTTGCTCATAGAGTTCGGAGAAATTAGCAATGGGTTCTGACAAAGGCAAAATGGAGCGGAAAGCCTCTTGAGCCAGTCGGGGGAGATCGAGTTCATCGTCTCTTTGCAGTAAATGACTTTGCTTGCATTGTAAAATAATTAAGAGATCTCGGGAGCGATCTAAGAATGAGCCTTTATCTAACGCAATGGCGACCCTTGCTTTTTCTGCCGGGCTTAAAATGGTGTCTCTGTAAAATAGCTCCAATGTTTCTAGAACTGCAATTAGGTTTTTACTGTCTTTTAAGGTGTGTGGGTTGATCTTCTGAAGAAGAGCTATTTCTTGTGATAAAAGGCAGGTTAACGGCAATTTTAATAGAGCATTTCCTTTCCAGGCACTGATTTGCTCGAAGAAATGACGCTCGATTACCATGGTTTTTGTCGAATGGATAAGACCTAAGCGTAGATGGGGCGCGGGCAATAGGAAAATCGCTTCAAAGAGCCCCTGTTCACTTAGCCACTCCATTTGCGATTGGGTTAATGTGTTTTGCCAGATAAAAAGAGCTGCAGTAGCCACGCTAAGGGCTTTGAGTTGTTCTTCAGGATTTTCTATCGTTTCTAATGCCTTTACAATAGGAGAGATGTTGGTGGCTGGCATGTGGCGCCCAATAGCGTTTGTCAAGGCGCCTAATAGGACTGAGAGGGACTGGCTGTGCAAATTGTCTATGATTGTCTGTAAAGGGTTGTTTTTATCGGGTAAGTATTTTAAAGATATGGGGTTTTGATTTGCTGCTAAAACAAATACTTCGATTAAGGTGCGTTCTTCTTGAATCCCAAAGTTTTGGATATATTTTGCCGTTTCCAAACCATTTTCTTGTGCGCAGAGTTTAGCGATTTCGATGAGAGCGTACGGATCTTCGATGGCAAAGCTTTGGATATTCATAGCCGTTGCTTTGCCGTTTTGTCTAGCACAGAGTGTGGCGATTTCGATGAGCGCTTGTTGGCTTCGGATGCGGAATGTTTTAATACGTTCTATTAGCCCCCAGCTATTTTGCTGTACACAAAGTTTAGCGATTTCAACGCGCGCCGATTCGTCCTGGATGGCAAAGTTTTCGATATGACTCGCTGTTGCTGAACCGTCTCGTCGAGCACAAAGTTTGGCGATTTCGATGCGCTCCCATTCCTCTTGGATACCAAACTCTTCCATATATTGTGCTGTTAGAGAAGCATTTTCTTGAGCGCAGAATTGGGCGATTTCGAATCGCTTCTGATTTTGGAGAGCGAAGTTGTGAATATAGTAGATGACCATTTCGTAATTTTGTTGAATACAGAGTTTGGCGATTTCGAGGAGCGCCTGTTGATTTAGGATGGCGAATCGGGAAATATTCTCTGCAGTTTCTGTTCCATTTTGCTGAGCGCAAATTATGGCGATTTCAATGCGCTTTGACTCTTCAAGAATGTCGAAGTTTTGGATGTATCGAGCTATAGTTCCACGACTCCTTTCAGCGCAAAGTTTAGCGATCTGGAAGCGTACCTCTGGATCTTGGATACCGAATTTTTGTATGTGTTGTGCTGTGGTTACTGGGCAATGCTGAGCACAGAATTGGGCCATTTCGACGAGAGCCTGTTGATCTTGGATATTGAAAATTGGGATATATTGGGCCATTTCGGAGCGTAGTTCTCTCATATAGATTTTTGCGATTTCGATGCGAACTTTTGGGTCGGGGATGTCGCGTTCATCGAAATGTTCAATCTTTCTGCGCCGAATTGAGCTCACAAAATATTGTTCGGCCGCTTTGACGGGATCTTCGAGATCCGCGATGAGATGGGGAAGGGTTGAATAGGAGGTGTTGATGTTCATAATCAATTGTAATTTTTAGTAGGTTATTGTTATCGTCAATTGTATAATAAATTAGTTTATTTGTGAACCATTATTGTTTAGATTTTAACTAAATCGCATTAAAAATATGTTTTCTAGGTAGAAATGGGGGGTAAAGAAAAAAGGTAACTATTCAGATACCTTTAGATTAAACGTAAGTTATTGAACCACAGAGAGCACAGAGGAAACGGAGAAGTCTGAAAGGCGTTAAAAACGAAGGGATTGATCATTTATAGCCGCGTTTCGCGGCCTCTCTAGNNTTCAACAACTTCCGTTCAATCTAGGAGTGTCTGACTAGTTAGAAATTTTTACCGATTGTACCTCTCCCTCCCATCTGCTATAATGCGCCTATTATTTGTTATACTCTTAGTCTTTCTTAAAGGAGAATAGATGGCTAAAAAGCGGATTGTAGTGACCGGAATGGGCGTTGTTTCATGCTTTGGATCCGACGTCGAACATTTCTATCAGCAACTATTGGCAGGCAAAAGTGGAATTGTTCCGATTGAGGAGTTTCCCTGCGCCGAGTATCCTACTCGTTTTGCCGGCGCTATCCGTAACTTCGATGTGGACGATTACATGGATAAAAAGCAGGCTCGCCGCNNTTATCCGCTATACAATGGTCGCAGGAAAGAAGGCGTTAGAGAGCGGGGGATTTGCCCTAAATGATTTAGCTTCCTTAGATAAGATGCGCTGCGGCGTAATTATCGGTTCAGGGATGGGGGGGATGTGCTCTTTTTACGATGGTGTAGAGACGCTTCTTACAAAAGGTTTTAAACGACTCACCCCTTTCTTCGTCCCTTTTATCATCACTAATATGGGGGGGGCTCTCCTCGCGATCGATTTAGGCTTCATGGGCCCTAATTACTCCATTTCTACCGCTTGCGCTACCTCTAACTATTCGATCCATGCAGCGGCGGAACAGATTAGATTGGGACATGCCGATCTGATGTTATGTGGCGGAGCTGAGGCCCCCCTTTCCCCGATAGGCTTGGCTGGATTTGTGGCTTGCCGCGCGCTGTCAACCCGAAACGATGACCCGCAAAAAGCGTCTCGTCCCTGGGATCGGGATCGGGATGGGTTTGTGATGGGAGAAGGTGCGGGCGTATTGATGCTAGAGAGCTTAGAGCACGCTTTAGCGAGAAACGCCCCTATTTATGCCGAATATCTCGGCGGCGCAATTAATTGCGACGCTCATCATATGACCGCCCCTCGCGCCGATGGATTGGGTGTGGCTACTTGCATGAAGCTGGCTCTTCAAGATGCTGGCGTTCCTAAAGAGCGGGTCAATTACATCAATGCGCATGCGACCTCTACTTTGGCGGGCGATATGTGTGAGATCGAAGCGATCCACCAGGTATTCGGATCTCATGAAAATAATATTAAAATCAATTCGACCAAATCGATGACGGGGCACTGCCTCGGCGCGGCGGGGGGGCAGGAGGCGATTGCTACGATCCAGGCGATCCGCACTGGTTGGCTCCATCCGACGATCAATCTCGATAACCCCGATCCAGGCCTTAGAGGGCTCGATCCGATCGCAAATCAGGCGAAAGAGCACACAGTTGATGTGGCCCTTTCCAACTCTTTTGGTTTCGGCGGTCATAACTCCACCCTCGTTTTTGCGCCCTACCACCCATGAACCATAAGGGCGTTTACCGAGACGAATCGTTTGGGATAGTCCCTCTCTCTTGTGAAAGAGGGGTATGGGAGGTTTTCCTCATTCAGCATCGTCACGGACGCTACTGGGGTTTCCCTAAAGGGCATGCTGAGCCGAATGAAACGCCGCAACAAACGGCAGAGCGGGAGCTAAAAGAGGAGACCAATCTCCACCTTATCCGCTATTTGCGCGAAGAGCCTTTTCCTGAGCATTACCAATTTACCTTAGATGGGCGCCGAATTTCCAAGAAGGTCTCCTACTTTGTGGCTGTCGTATCGGGCGATGTGGAGCTGCAGAAAAAAGAGATCCAGGATGGTCTTTGGATTCCTGTATCTCACGCGGCCGAAAAGATTACTCATCAAGAGGGGAAGACGATTTTAGCCCAAGTTATCCAACTATTAGAGAAAGAGTCGGGTCGGTGACTGTATGTTGACATTGTGGCAGAGATTGTTTTCCGGCAAACAGGGGAGCTCTTGTTTAACTCTAGCTCCGATCGAAGTTTTTTCAAGACAATGCATCAGCTCTTCTGTTAGCCAGCATAAAAAAAGATTACCTGAATTTAGCCGCGAGGCGTGCTACCGCAATCTTATCGACACATGGGATGCTCAAAAGGGGAACTTGACCTTTTTTCTCGATACGGCAAAAGGATCGAGAAGCGCCCATTTTTTACCCCATTCAGAGAAAGTAATAGAGATACAGGCGGGGACCGAAGCGGACTCTTTTCTTCAGCTTTTAGACTATGTGGAAAAGCTGGCTCTTGCCCCTGAAACGATTGTCTACTTTGTCGAAGACGATTATTTACATCGAGACGGATGGACCGATGTTTTGCTGGAAGGGTTACAAATTCCTGGCGTCGATTACGTGACGTTGTACGACCATCGGGATAAATATTTTTTCCCTCAATATGCAAAGCTGCAATCAAAAATTTTTGCGACAGCCTCTTGCCATTGGAGGACGACCCCTTCGACGACCAACACCTTTGCTGCCCGCTACGCCACCTTGATGCAAGATCTGTCTATTCACCGCCGGTTTTCTCGAGGANNCGCCGATCACGATAAATTCTGCTATTTACGCAAGCAGGGCCGCACTTTAATCTCTTCTATTCCTGGCTGGTCGACCCATGCGGAACCCGAATATACTTCTCCCATTTTCTCGTGGGACCAACTTCTTAAAACCCCTATAAGGTAACTTATGTCTCATGCAACAACTCTCTTTCTACCCACTAAACAAGCCTCGTTCGTCAAGGATCTCGCAGTCGCGTTGGTGGCGAGCGTGGCGATTGGCCTTTGCAGCCAGATCTCGATTCCTCTTCCCTTTACTCCGATTCCTCTTACGGTGCAAAATTCGCTGGTCCTTCTCCTTTCTGTCCTATTGGGCAGCNNGCGGGGGCGGCAGGGGGATTTCTTACATTTTTTGGCCCCACGGGCGGTTATCTTCTGGGCTATCTCGCGGCTGCTTTTCTCACAGGCTGGCTCATGGAGCGGTCTGAGAAAAAAACGGTGCTCACAACATGTGGAGCGATGGCAGCGGGTAATTTGGTGATTTATACAATGGGAGCTCTGTACCTCAGCACCTTCATCGGCCTAAAGCAGGCGCTTCTTTTAGGGGTCGCCCCTTTTATCGTTGGAGATCTATTTAAGATCGCCCTTTCCATTAAAGCTCTTCAGTGGATGCGTCCGAATCGCTATACCTCTCGTGATTCAAGAAT
>PLXF01000198.1:0-18233 GCA_003151315.1 Parachlamydiales bacterium | reverse complement strand
ATTATTGAGTCACGAGAGGTATAACACCGCTTAATTTAACTTGTGCATAACCCTTTTTCCGTTGAAAATCGGAAAATGTGAAAAAGACTGCACTCTTTATTTTTTTTCTAATGGCTCTCTTTGGAGCCTCTTTTGCCGCTGGTAATTGGCAGCGGAAGAGTCGACTTGTTTCCAATAGGTCGTCTGAAGGGACTTTTTTAGATAATCGATTCATCCCCACTCGCTATCCCACCGTGAATCGCCCTTTTGTGATTTTCGTCGTGGGGTATAACAATGGAGCCGCAGTAGAAAAGACTCTGCATTCTATTTTCTCTCAACACTACGCCCATTTTCGTTTGATCTATGTCGACGATGGATCGAGCGATGGGAGTTTTTCCTTAGCCCAAGATCTTATCCATTCTTACCAACATGTGGCCCCTGTTACTGTTTTGAGAAATGAGGAGCGCTTTGGAGAGATGGCTAACCTCTATGCGGTTATTCAAAGCTGTCAGGATGAAGAGATCGTCGTGGTTTTAGGAGGCGAGGATTGGCTAGCGCATGAGTGGGTTCTCAGCCGATTGAACGAATACTACGCCGATCCCGATTTGTGGCTGACTTATGGCCAATACAGAGAATTTCCCACCTATCGAGAAGGGGCTTGTCGACCGATTAAACGGAGTGAGGGAAGGGGATTTCGGGACCATCCTTTTGTCGCCTCCCATCTGAAAACTTTCTATGCAGGGCTTTTTAAGAAAATTCCGGAGAGCGATTTTTCTCTTCAAGGCCATTTCCTAACGGCTGGCGCCGATTTAGCGACGATGATTCCGCTATTGGAAATGGGGGTAAAGCACTTCCAATTTATCCCTGAAACGCTCTATATTGCTAATCGGCAAAATCCCACGCGCGAAGAAAGGGAACAAATAGTCCGATCGGAAAGGTTTGTTCGGAGTTTGCCCCCCTATGCGCCGATCGATAGTTTTTTAGAGCGATTAGGTACTCATGAGTAAGTTTTTTTTCGTTTTGTTTCTCGCAGTTATTGCCTTTGTTGGATTTCAAATGGGGGAAGGGCGTTTTGCTTGGGAAAAAAAAGAGAGAAAGCTAGCTGTTCACCCCGAAAAAGAATTTCCCGTAACCCAGTTCCACCCTTTTACGTTAATTGTCTATGCATCTAATCAGGTTGATTGGTGCCAAAGGGCGCTCCATTCCCTGTTCGTTCAGGATTACACCCCTTACCGAGTAGTTTTCATCGATGATGGTTCGACCGATGGGACCTATGAGGCGGCGCAGCAATTCATTGTTGATAACAGTCAGGATGAGCGGGTAATTTTAATTCGGAATGAGACGAGGTTAGGCCCTTGTGCGAGCCTGTACCGAGCGGTCGCCAGTTGCGCGGATCGTGAAATTGTCGTCGCTATAGAAGCTAAGGATTGGCTTGCCCACGAAGGGGTGTTAACCCGATTGAACAGCGTGTTTCAAAATCCCGATGTGTGGGTCGCCTCAGGTTATTCGCTCCAATACCCGGCCTATGAAACCTCAGAGCAGGGGATGACCGCTTTCTACGCAGCTTTAATGAAGCAGGTCAAAATCGAAGATCTGTTTGTCGGCAATACTCCCGCCATGGTTCAAGAGGCCTATCTACAGCCAATCGTAGAGATGTCGGGGGGGCGGCTGCGCACGCTCAAAGAGCCCCTCTCTTTTTTCAATAGGGCCGGTTTTAGCCTCCAAGAGCGAGCCGAAAGGCCTTCGGCAACGCGCAGCCCCTATCAGGCGTTAGCCTCTTTTCCGGCCGCGCCTCCAATTCGGGAGAGGGTCGATCTTTTAGCGTTTTCATTTGATCGACCTCTTCAGCTCTATTCCCTATTGGAATCGATCGATCGGTATGTGAGTGGCCTAGATAAAATTAGGGTTCTTTATCGAGCGAGCGAGGAGAGGTACGAGAAGGGGTATGAAGAGGTTAAACGGGCGTATCCCCACATCCAATTTATTCGGCAATCGCCAGAGCCTCGGAAAGATTTTAAGCCCCTTGTACTGAAAGCCGTATTTGATTCTCCGTCAGAATACATTGTCTTTGCCGTCGACGACATCGTCGTCAAAGATTTTGTCGATGTGAAAGGGTGCGCCGAGCTGATGAAGAAAACGGGGGCTTACGGTTTTTATCTCCGTTTTGGTTCCCATACGAATCACTGTTACATGAATGGGCAGCCGCAGGCAATTCCTCCCAGTTTTTCGTTGGGAAATGCAGCCTATGCTTGGCATTTTCAAGCGGGGCAATTCGATTGGGCTTTTCCTCATAGCCTTGACATGACGCTCTATCGGAAAGGAGATTTAAAAACGATTTTTGAGAAGATGAAGTATAAAACACCCAATCAGTTGGAATGGAGCTGGGCGCAAAAAGGGGCTAAGAGTCCCATTGGCCTCTATTTTGAACATTCAAAAATCGTCAACCTTCCGCTCAATATCGTGAATCCGTCCGATTGTCGTCATATGAATTTCTTAACGACAGATGAGATGTTAGCTAAGTTTAACGAGGGGCTAAAGATCGATATCGATCCTCTCTTCCGCATCGAAAACCCATCCCCCCACTTCGAATACACTCCCGAGTTCATTGTCCGGTAAAGGGTTACCTATGTTTGTGATTACACCTCTCGTAATTCAAGAATCGGCTTTTGAATTACGGATGGTGTAAGTCATTGGATTTTAGAGGATGTCTATAAAGTAGACTTCCAGTGGTTACGAAAATGTAACGCAAAGACGCCAAGTTGCGAAGACGCAAAGAAATAGGTTTACTTTTCAACTTTGAGGAGAAACTTCTCTAAAAGAATTGTGAATGATTTATAAAATTTTTTGCATCTTCTCGGCTTGGCGTCTTTGCGTTACATTTTCGTAACCACTACGTTTCGCAAAAAAACCCGAATATGGACAGAACTTTACTTTGTAGACACCCTCTTATGCCGATTCTTGAATTACGAGAGGTATAAGCAAGATAATAATTTATTATCTTGCTTAACCTTTTGTAGATGGGCGAACGATATTAGTGTTTTCGCTTCTTTGTCTTCTTTTCGTGGGTGGAAACTTCGCCGTGAGTGCGGCTGTTTTCTTTTGTTTTTTTTGCCCGTCTTTCTTTATGAGGAAAAATAGCGTCATTTACTGTACGGGCCAATAGAGCCAAATCCCCTTTTTCTTTAGGACGAATAGCTTCGGCCTCGTGGTCGAAAGGGATTTCTCCCCCTTTTCCTTGGCGAAGAGGTTGAGCTCTGGCAAAAGCGTGCTGCGCCGCATCGTCGGTGTCAAAGGTCCTCATGCCATTGGCTCGCGCCGTCGCAGGATCGGTAGGCGGATTGCGGATTGCTGTAAAAAAATTGTTACTGGTTTTTCTGATTCCCATAATAGCTACCCCTTTAAGTATATATACATAATTAATAAAGAAAATTTTAATAGGTGTCGACCTAAAAAACTACATACTAATATTCAATTACTTATAAAAGGAAGGTATACCTTTGATTTCCCTTCTCTACGTCAGAAAAATCTAGCAGTAAAACACAGACAACAGAGAAAATGGTCTCTATACTGTCTTGAGTATTACCTGGAGATTACATGTCTCAGTTCTTTTGGTCCCGGTTTTCCGCGTTCGTTCGCTTTTTACTTTCCCTGCGGTATCGGGTTAAGGTAGAGGGGGGTGAAGCTCTCGAAGAGATCCGGAAAAAAGGATCGATCCTCTTTTTGCCCAACCATGTGGCATATATCGACCCCATCATCCTGTTTTTCTATTTTTGGCCCCGGTTCCATATGCGGCCCCTAGTTGTGGAATATGTCTATCGGATGGGGGGAGCGAAGTTTTGGATGGATCTGGTTCGCGCTATATCGGTCCCCGATTTTGACACCTCGGTCAATCAATATAAGATCTATAAGGCGGAGCAGTCGCTCGAAGAGGTGAAACAGGGATTAGCTCGGGGAGAGAATTTTATTTTGTACCCCTCGGGACGGTTGAAACAGACGGGACGGGAGCGCATTGCGGGCGCCTCTGGGGCCCACGCTATCGTGAAAAACTGTTCCGATATTCAAATAGTTTTAATGCGGGTATCGGGCCTTTGGGGCAGTAGCTTTTCTCACGCTGTCGAAGGTTCTTCGATGACGATTGCAGGAAGCTTGGTTAAAGGGATCAAAGCGCTAATCAAAAATGGCTTTTTTTTCTTGCCCCGACGAGAGGTGCGCATCGAATGTGAGATTGCCCCACCTGAATTGCAGCAGCAAGAATCGCGCCTCGACTTCAATCGATTTTTAGAGAATTGGTATAATCGTTATCCTGCTGGAGAAGAGGAAAGGGTCGATAGCGAGCCGTTGAAACTTGTTTCGTATAGTTTTTGGAAAAACGATATTCCGACAGTAAAAGAGGTGGAGAAAAATGAGCGAGAAAATCACGCTGTAACGATCTCTCCCGAAACGTCCGAAAAAGTATATGAGGCGATCCGGCGCATTATGGATCGGCCCCAAATGGAGATCGAACCTGAAATGGATCTCGCTTCCGATTTAGGGATGGATTCGCTCAATATGGCCGAATTGATCGCTTGCTTATCTCAACATTTCGAGATTCGAGAACTTCATCCGGGAGAAATTAATACAGTTCATGACATTTTGCAATTAGCCGAAGGGGGGGGGGCCGGACAGGAAGAGAAAAAAGAGGAGAATGCCTCTGCCTATCATTGGCCTCAGGAGGCCCATCGTCCTTCTCCCGCATTACCCCGTGGCAAAACAATTCCTGAAGCCTTTTTGCGCAGCTCTCAGCGAATGGGGGGCTACGCAGCGTGCGCCGATGATATGCGGGGTGTTTTGAGTTATAAAAAGTTAAAGCAAGCCGTGTTGGTTTTAGCCTCCTCCTTAAAGAAGCTTCCCGGAGAGCGAGTGGGTATTTTGCTCCCCTCTTCGGTTGGCGCGTATGTGACAATTTTAGCGGTTCAATTTGCGGGAAAAATCCCGGTGATGCTCAATTGGACCCTCGGTTCTCGTTATCTCGATGAAATGGCGGCGCGCACGGAGCTTGAGGTGGTCCTCACTTCCTGGAATTTTCTCGAACGGCTCCAACATGTGGAGTTCGGGAAGATCATGGAAAAATTCCAATTTTTAGAAGATATCCGCAAAGAGCTGACTGTGAAAGATAAACTAAAAGGGGCGCTGATCTCTTTTGCCTCTCCCGCGATGATTTTACGAGCTTATGGAATAGATCGGATCAACCCAGACGATCCTTGCGTTATCTTGTTTACTAGTGGAACAGAGGCGGTGCCGAAAGGGGTTCCCCTTTCTCATGCAAATGTGATTTCGAATTTACGAGCGGCAATGCAGTGTTTGGAATTGAAAAATAGCGATGTCCTTTATGCGGTTTTACCCCCATTCCACTCCTTTGGCTTTTCGGTAGCGGGTCTATTTTCCATTCTAGCCGGAATGAGGATCGCCATGTTCCCCGATCCGACCGATAGCTTTGCTTTGGCCAATGGGATTCAACGGTGGCAAGCGACCCTATTTTGTAGCCCCCCTAGTTTTCTCAAGGGGCTTTTCCGAGTGGCTAAAAAAGAGCAGCTCACCTCGGTACGCTGGTTTGTTTCGGGCGCAGAAAAAGCGCCTCCGGAACTTTTTGAAAAGGTGGAGGAGATGGGGACCAATGCCAAGCTGATCGAAGGGTATGGGATTACCGAATGTTCGCCGATTATCAGCCTATCCCGTCCTAACGGGAAATCGAAAGGGGTGGGCGAGCCCCTTCCCGGAATCGATTTGTGCACGATTCATCTCGAGACACAAGAACTTTTACCTCCTCACACAGAAGGGGAAATCTGTATCAGAGGGCTCAATGTTTTTCATGGCTATTTGGGCAATCCTCGCTCCGCTTTTATTGAAATTGATGGGAAAGAGTGGTATCGAACCGGAGATATCGGGTATCTCGACGAGGAGAACTTTTTAATTCTCTCTGGTCGTTTGAAGCGATTTACCAAAGTGGCCGGCGAAATGATTAGTCTGGGGGCTGTAGAAGAGGCGATCCGCTCCGAGTTAATCCGGGAAGGGAAAATCTCCGCTGACGCTCCAGCCTTGGCCCTTTGCTCAAAAGAACTAGAGCCGGGAAAAACGGCTTTGATTCTGTTTTCCATCCTTCCTCTCGAAAGAGACAAAGTGAATGAGATCTTAAAGCGAGCGGGATTTAGCCGCCTGATTAAAATTGCCGCTATCCAATTGGTCCCAGAGATCCCTTTAATGGGGTCGGGAAAAACCGATTATCGACGGCTCCAAACGCAAATAGCTTAACCTATGCATATCTATTTATATAATACAGAGACGCGGGAAAAACAGGAGGTCCATCCCCACGATGGGCATGCTATCCGCATGTATACATGCGGTCCTACCATTTACGCCTACGCCCACATTGGGAATTTCCGCACCTATGTTTTTGAAGATCTTTTGCGCCGGGCCCTCCAATTTTCGGGCCGCACCGTGATTCAGGCGATGAATATCACCGATATCGATGATAAAACGATCCGCGGCGCGATTGCGAAAAACGTCGTGCTTAAAGAATATACCGATCCCTATCGGAAAGCTTTTTTTGAAGATCTAGAGGCTCTTTCTATTCAACCGGTTGAATTTTACCCCGATGCGACTAGTTATATCGCCGAAATGATCCAGATTATTCAGGAGCTTATCCAAAAAGGGAATGCGTATGTGAGCGATACTGGAAGCGTCTATTTTTCGATCCGCTCTTTTCCCTCTTATGGCCGCCTATCTCGCCTCAATCTCGCCGATCTAAAATTCAATGCATCGGGGGACAACGAAGCCGACGAGTACCAAAAAGAGAACGCCTCTGATTTCGTCCTATGGAAGGCTTACGATCCTTCTCGCGATGGGAAGATTTTTTGGGAGAGTCCGTTTGGTCTGGGCCGTCCCGGCTGGCATATCGAGTGCTCGGCCATGGCNNACCATGAAAACGAGATCGCCCAATCGGAGTGTTTTTCTGGCCACTGCTTTGCCCATCACTGGGTCCATGTGGAGCATTTGTTAGTGGATCATAAAAAAATGTCGAAGAGTCTCGGCAATTTTTACACGCTGCGCGATCTATTGGAAAAAGGGTACACAGGGGCTGAGGTGCGCTATCTTCTCCTTTCGACCCATTACCGCACCCAACTCAATTTCACTTTCGCCGGGCTCGATGCAGCCCGCTCGAGTTTACAAAGAATTGGGGATTTTATCTGCCGTCTAGAATCGGTCGACGCTCCATCCAATATAGAAGCCGAGCCTCTAATCGAAGAGGCGAGGGTGCGCTTTGCAGCCGCTTTAAGCGACGATATCAACATCTCTGCCGCCCTTGCGGCTCTGTTTGACCTAATCCGCCTAATTAATAGCTTAATTGACAAAGGGCAACTAGGCAAGGTTCAGGCAAACGCGGTGTTAGCGCTTCTGAATAGCTGGGATCAAGTGTTAGCGGTCTTGCCCTTTAGCCGCGAGGAAGAAATCCCGCAAGAGCTTATGCACATGTTAGAAAAAAGAGAAGAGGCCAGGCGTGCCAAGAATTGGCGTTTAAGCGATGAGCTGCGCAATGAGATTTTGAGCCGCGGTTATCAGATCGAGGATACGAATAATGGAGCCCGTTTAAAAAAGAGGATATCATGAGTCAAAGAGCTCAAACCGCCGACGAGCGATTTTTATTAAAAGTTTACCAAACGGCCCTAGAAAATGGAGATCCGCTTCTACCTGTCGATTACCATAAAGTGGCTCGAGCGATCGGGCAAAAAGAGACAGCGATCAAAAATATCATCAAACATTTGGCGCAGGCTAACTTTGTGATTAAAGTGGACGCGATCAGATTACATCTGACCCAGCACGGTTGTAACTTCGTGCTGAATCATCTGTTTTAGCCTTTGTAAGGAGCCGATGCTGCATAAGGATCGTAAGGGGGCGCGGAAGGCTCGACAAATAGAGGGGCGTAAGGAGGAGGAAGGTCTTCCTCATTATAGGCCGGAGGGTTTTCTAATTTAACCATGCCCTCTGGATAACCGGGAAGGAGTGTTAGGATTTCTCGGGCGAGGCGTAACGCTTTTTCATACTGGGGTTTCAATTCTTCCTTATCGCTCCAATGCCATCCTAATGTAATTGCTGCAAAGGCGATACCTGCAACTGTAGTAATAGATCCCGCTGTGATTAGCATAGGCATGGCTCCAAAACCACCAACCGCCAAAAGAGCGCCGCCGATTAAAATAGTTAGGGTTGCGGCCGTGTATTTCCAAGCTTTTGCGTAATTGACTTTGTTTGCCGCGTGTATAGTAGCAGCAAGTCTGGTTATTTTAGTTTTGATCGCTGGATCTATAATTGTGGTTTTTAGCTGCTTTGTGACCTCTTGTGTGGTCGTCAGAGTTTTGTGTTGTCGATAGCAATTTTTAAGGGTGTAGGCAAAAAGAAAGCCGGCGACGACAGAGACGATTGACCCTACGATGGCAGCGCATTTAGCTTTTTCATCTTCTTTATCTTGTTTGCTAGGACGGGCGGCATGGTAATGGTTATTCACACTTCCAAAGTGCCAAAAAGAGGGGCTGTAGTTAAGAACGACAGGTGCGTAAGAGCGGCGAATTCCATAGCTCTCGTAGACTGCATCATCGTCAGTTTTATTTAGCTCTTCTTGCACTAGATTACGTTCAAGCGCCATTCCAGCTTGGTATTCGATGGTTCTTACATAAGAATGAATAAAACCTTTGTCATTTACGTTCACAGACATATTTCCCCCATTTTTTGTATAAAATTTTACTATTTCTTAACAATATTTGGAAGGAAAAAATGAGCGTTCAAAGAGATAAAGATGATTAACGCGGAGTAGACCCGCGTTAATCAAAAAAATTCTTATATTGTAGAAGCTTAGCAAACAACTGTATTGGAGTGGATTGCCTTGCGGAAAGTTCTGCCGAGATAGAGCGCTACTACGAACCAGAAGGCCAGCAACGGAAAGCAGATGATTCCACTTAACATGAGGTAGTGAGAGCGTCCAGCTAGGGTCCCAAAGGCTGATTGGAAGGGAGCTAGGGACATATTGAACATCGATCCGGCCTGTTTGGAGGAGCGGGAGCCGAATGTTTCGATCCAGGCTTGGGCCTTGAATTTCACATCGGGCGTTGTGGGGATGTAGAGCTGCTTTAAGGCAGGACCGTTGAGTGCATAGTTGATCGCTTTTGAACCCACCATGAGGATGAAGAGGAAGGTCAAGCTGTTGAGGCTTAAAAATCCTAACAGAGCGCATCCCACGATGACGGGCATAGCGGCCAAAGCCACTCCCACTCCCAGGAATCGGGTAATGTTGCTGATCCCGAGTAATAGGCAGAGGAGGGAGACTATGTTTACGCTCGATCCGTATAGGCTCAAATAATGGCTCAAGGCCACCCCTGAATATTGGGTGCTGGCAGAAATTTTGAAGTTGAAGTCGAAAATCGTGACGACCACTTCGTAGATAAAGTTAGCCGCAAAAATGCCGAGTAGGTACCGATTTTTTAAAAGGAGCTTTAACCCTTCCAAAAAGCCCGGTTCTTGCTTTCTTTCGACCGAGGCTTCATTTTTCCCATGAAAAGAGGTGAGGAGACTTTTCGGAGTAGCCCGTAAAAAATAGAGGACCAAGGGGATGATCATTAGGGTTAATACACCGAGACAGAGCATCGATAAAGCGTCGGTTGTAAAGCCGAGGCGATGGGGAAGTCCCCCAATTCCATAAGGGGCAAATATGCCGCCCATTTGTCCAATCGCAACGACGAGGGGAAAGCCCCGTTTCGCCTGAGCGGGTTCTGTTGTGTCGGCGGCAAAGGCCCAAAAGAGCGCGATCACTAAAGAGCCAAAGCTCTCTACAAATAGGTACCAAAAGTAGCCCAATCCCGTTGTGACTAAAGAGAAAAAATGGGAGCGGTTAGCCAAATCTTCCGCTGACGCCTGCACATAGAGCATGCATAAGCTGAAGGCCAAAATGCAAACCCCATAGAAGGCGGGTAAGATGAGGAGCATTTTCTCTCGCGAGGTTTTTTCCAAAAGTTTGGTATAAAACATAACCAAGGGTAAAAGAGCGAGGACCGAGATAGTTTTAGCAAAAGGGAGTTGTAAGGTGCCCACTAGTTGGATGAAAATGGAATCTTTTAAAGGGCGCAGTGTCCAATAAATCCCAATAATTAGCGCGAAAATTAGTCCCATTCGAAGGAATTTTTTAAACTCTTCCCGTTCGAAATTCCCAAAATTAAATCGACAGGTCCATTGAAAAAATCGCAATATGTAACCCGGTTTATCCATACATTTGACTCCTCTTTTGTATAATTTTGACCATATTGGATTTTGTTTTATTTGTATTGTAATTATACGGTAGTTGGCTCAAAACGGATAAAAATCATCTGTAAACTGGACAAAAATCCACTTTTGCAGGTAATTTCATAGGAAATTTATTTAACTGAGTATCCCCATGTCCATTCCTCTTCCCGAGTATCATAGCCACGAAGAATTCCAAAACCGCAGCCGCAAATTGGCCGAAATTAAAGCTCTACAAATAGATCCCTACCCACCGAAGTATGTCCAGACAAAACGGTCGGCGGAACTTATGCTTGAAACCGAAGGGAAGGAGATTGGTCATTCGGAGGATGCAGCGGCGGGTAAGACGGAACGGGTATTTGTCTCGGGGCGTATGGTCCTTTTCCGCGCGATGGGAAAAAACGCCTTTGCTCATCTGCAAGACGAGACGGGAAGAATCCAGGTGATGTTCAATCGGGATGGAACTGAAGTGGCCGGGCTAAAAGCGGAAGGGGAATTAACTCCTCTCAAGTTTATCGAAAAAAAGCTCGATTTAGGAGATATTATTGGCGTTGAGGGATTTATTTTCCGCACCCAGCGAGGCGAGTTGACCGTGTTTGCTAAAATGGTCACCGTTTTGTGCAAATCGCTACTCCCTCTACCCGATAAACATAGTGGTCTGGCCGATAAAGGGGTTATTTACAGAAAGCGCTGGCTCGATCTCATCACGAATTCCGACTCGTTAGCGCGCTTCCGCGCCCGTTCCCGTATTTTATTAGCGATTCGCAACTATATGGATGAATCGGGGTTTGAAGAGGTGGAAACGGCTGTATTGCAAAACACCTACGGCGGAGCTCAAGCCAAGCCTTTCATGACCCACCTTAATGCGCTAAAACAGGATATGTTTCTCCGCATCTCGTTAGAGATCCCCCTTAAAAAGTTGATTGTTGGCGGCATGCAGAAGATCTTCGAAATTGGCAAAGTATTTCGCAATGAGGGGATCGACAAAACCCACAATCCCGAATTCACCATGATGGAGGCCTACGCCGCGGGATGGGACTACAACGATATGATGGATTTTACCGAGGGACTTTTTGAAAAAATCGCCCTTGAGCTATTTGGCGACACGAAAATTCGTTTCACTCCAGAGGGGGAAGCGACTGCCTATGTAATCGATGTTAAATCGCCCTGGAAACGGATGACGATGAAAGGGGCGATCGAGACATACGCCAACATTTACGTAGATAAGATGTCAGACGCTGATATCCGCAGCCATCTCCTTCACCACGCGTCGCTCGATCCCGATGCAGTTCGGAGCGCTCCTCGAGGGATCCTTATCTCTATGCTCTTCGAAGAGTTTGCCGAAAAGCATCTCATTCAGCCGCACCACATCATTGACCATCCGATTGAAACAACTCCTCTCTGTAAACCCCACCGCGATCCGCAAGAGCGCAAAGAGGGGCTTGTGGAGCGGTTTGAGAGCTTTATTCTCGCTCGGGAAATGTGCAATTCCTATTCCGAACTTAACGATCCGCAATTACAGCGGGACCTTTTGGTTGAGCAGGCAGAGAAAAAAGCGGCCGGCGATCCGGAAGCTAACCCGTTAGACGAGGAGTTTCTCGAGGCGATTTGCCAGGGGATCCCTCCAACTGGCGGCGTTGGGATTGGAATTGATCGATTGGTGATGCTTTTCACGCAAGCCGAATCGATTCGGGATGTGATCCTGTTTCCTTTGATGCGTCCAGAAGATTAACCTCGACTTTGTCTATTTTTCTGTCAGAGTTTTGTAATAGACCTCTTTTGAAACGTAGCGGTGACGAAAATTTAACGCAAAGGCGCCAAGTCGCTAAGACGCAAAGAAATACAATTACATTCAACCATGGCAAAGAAAGAATCATCAATAATTTATAAAAATTTTTGCGTCTCCGCGACTTGGCGTCTTTGCGTTAAATTTTCGTAACCACTAAGTTTCGAAAGAGGTCTAATATCTTGATCCACAATCGCTCATAAATCGTGAAAATGGCTCGTCAAGCCTACCTTCGCGATTTATGAGCGATTGTGGATTGAAATATTGCAAAACTCTGGCAGAAAAATAGACAAAGTCGAGCTGCTCGTTTACTGAAAATATTTTAAAAAATCCAGAGACCCTCTAATGTAGTTTCATGCTTGTTGGAGTGATTTTAGGACCGACCGTTGAAGAGGCTTTTCAGGAAATTGGGGAGTTTGGATCGAAAGTCGATGCTGTGGAAATTCGGCTCGATTATTTCGACAGAAAGGCTTTGCAAAAACTCGATCTCCTCGTTTCTAAAATCTTTATCCCCTTTATTTTCACATTCCGAAAACAGGAGCAGGGAGGACATGCAGAGATTAGTGAAAAGGAGCGGCTGGTCCTTTACGAAGAGGCTCTTTCGTTGGAACCCCCTTTTGCAGATATCGAAACCGATACGGACGGCGCTTTTATTGAGCGGATGGGGCAACTCTACCCGCGAACCGTTCTTATTGGCTCTCACCACGATTTTCGAAAAACTCCCGAAAACCTAGAAGCTCTGTTGCAGTCGATGCACCATCCCCGTTTTGCGATCTACAAGATCTGCTGCATGGCAAAATCGACACTCGATATGATCCGCCTAATGGCTTTTACGCGGGAGACTGCAGATAAGATCCCCTTAGCTTCTATTTCTATGGGAAAGGAGGGGCGACCGTCTCGTATCATGGGGCCGATTGTGGGCAGTATCTTTAATTACTGTTCTTTGAAAGAGTTAAATGATGCCCTCTACCAATACGATGTGGACACTCTCCAGGAGCTTTACCACTATTCTCGCTTAAATCGGAATACGAAGATCTTTGCTCTGCTCGGCGATCCGGTAGAGGAGAGTCAAGGCCCAGTTTTTCATAACCAGATTTTTCACGAAGAGAGGAAAAATGGGGTTTATCTAAAGTTTCGCCTCTCAGCTTCTGAACTCCCCGAATTTTTTCCCTGGGTTCCTAAACTTCCCTTTGGCGGGTTCAGTGTGACGAGCCCTCTCAAAGAGGCTATTATCCCCTATTTAAGTCGTCTCGAGCCCGAGGCTGCAGTCATTGGAGCTGTGAATACGGTTACGGTGCAAGGCTTAGAGACAATTGGAACGAATACCGATGCGTCGGGCGCTCTAAATCCGATTGAAATGCGTGGCCGTGCGGCGGGTAAACGGATCGCGATTTTAGGTGCTGGCGGCGCTGCTCGAGCGGTCGCTGCAGAGGCGAAAATGAGAGGACTTACCGTTGCCGTATTTAATCGGACGCCATCTCGCGCCGAGCGGATCGCTCGCGATTTGGGATGTGAGGCCTATGCTCTCGATGAGTTGCGGGCTCACCCTTACGATATCCTGGTGAATACTATTCCGATAACCGAAGAGCTACCAATTCAGCCAGGAGATCTCTTAAGCGATACCGTTGTCATGGATATCAACTATAAGCCAGATGGGACGCCCCTTTTGCACTTGGCTAAAGAGAAGAAATGTCGCTGCATTTTCGGTTCTGAGATGTTCGCAGAGCAAGGGCGCCTACAACAACTCGACTGGAAGAAAAAATACCCTTCTTAAGAATCACAAAACTAACTTATTAATACTGAGATGTTTAGAAAAAAATCCTTGAAAATATACCAAAAATTGGTATATAGTAATAGTTACTACCAGAGAACTGCGAATGGCTGAATCTGAGAAACTTACTAGAAACTGGGAAGTGCGGATTTCTCAACCGGCACTAAAGCAAAAGAAAAAACTCCCGGTAAAAGTACTAGAAATTTTAGTTCGTTTGTTGGGGGATTTGGAAAGAAAAGGTCCAATCCAAAAAAGTTGGACTCATTTTAGCTCTTTAGATAAGGATAAAAGAATTCCGCCAAATGCATACCATTGTCATATCAAAAACGGGCGACCTACTTATGTTGTATGTTGGCAGGTAATTAGTAAGAAAATTCAAATTATGGAGATATTTTATGTCGGTACACACGAGAACGCGCCGTATTAAACGGGAAACCAAAAAAAAACACAAGCCAAGGGCTACGATAAGATCTAAAGAAACCTCTATTCCTTGGAGGGAAGCATTTCAGCAAGAAATAGAAAAATATTCTGAGGGGGGCCTTATGCTTCGAGGCAGTCGGCATAAAGAGGGAGTGACACAAAAAAAACTGGCAGAAGCTCTTAGCATTAGCCAGCATCATATTTCTGAAATGGAAAACGGAAAACGACCCATTGGAAAGGAAATGGCTAGACGTTTTGCTGCATTCTTCGATACGGATTATCGCCTTTTTCTCTAACTGGAAAAAGTCCAGTTTAATAGAGCTCTAATTTCTGGATTTGCTCGTCTGGATAGAGCGTTGCTTGGATGAGTAGAGGTTTGTCTTGGCTGATGTAGCTTTCTATAGGGGTTCCTGCGAGTTCCCATAGGAAGAGGGTTCCGAGGTCGAGGAATCCGTATAGAAGCGCCCGACTTACCGATCCTTTTACGGGAAAGGAAAACACCTCGACCGTATCTCCCTCTTCTGTCTGTTTAGTCTCGATAAGAGCGCCTCCGAGCGCGATTAGATCATCTCTATGTTCCGCCTTTTCGATCCGTTCAATCGGCACCCCTTTTTGGGAAGCGGCCATCATCACGGAACAGGAGGAGAGGTGGAGCGAGAGGAGGAAAATAAGGGCGCGAATATAGAGCATGGTTGGAAGTTTACCTTAAATAGAGCTTTTGTTCTAAAAGAAAGTGGAGATCGGGTCCACATCGACTTTGATCGTTAAATCGGAGGTGGAAGGAGGTAGAAGGGGAAGTATTTGATCGATGACTACCGAGCTTGTTGTTTTGATGATGCATTGGAATCGGTAGAGATCTTTGATTTTCGGGTGGCCTGCAGGGAGGATCGGGAGGATCTCCGCTTGAGGAATGTTCCGCTCTTTGATTTGGTGCCAAATGTGGCCTGCGGCTTGTTGCACGCCCGCGGCATCGGGACCGGTGAAAAGGATCTTGATTAGACGGCAAAAAGGAGGGTAACCAAACATTTTCCTCTCTTCAATCTCTGCCGCATAAAAAGAGGGGTAGTCTTGAGCGGCGGCGTGCGAAATAATGGGGTGATTGGGCAGGAAAGTTTGGATAATCACCTCTCCAGGAAGTTCAGCGCGGCCGGCTCTCCCTGCAACTTGGGTAATGAGTTGAAATACCTGTTCGCCTGAGCGGAAATCGGGGATGTGAAGCGCGCCGTCGGCATGCAGAACGCCGACGAGCGTCGCGAGGGGGAAATGGAATCCCTTCGCAATCATCTGGGTGCCAATTAGGACATCGGCTTTATGGGCCCGAAATTGCATAAATAGCTCTTCATGGCTGTTTTTTCGCTGTGTTGTGTCTTTGTCCATCCGCAACGTGCGGATGGAGGGGAATAGGGCGTGAAGGGATCTTTCTACGTGCTCTGTACCGAATCCTTTGAACTCAAGCGCCTCGGTGGATTTACAGGAGGGGCAAACGCGGGGCTGCTCTCGTTGGAAATTGCACATATGGCAGGCGAGATGGTTGGAGGAGAGGTGGAAAGTGAGGGCTAGATCGCAATGGGGACATTTGATTGCTTCTCGACAGGTGGCGCAAATTTGTTGCCGTCGATAGCCCCTTTTATTGAGAAAAAAGAGGGCCTGTTCCCCTTTTTCGAGTCGTTCTTTCAACGCGTCGATGAGCTCCTCGGAAAAGTGGGTGAATCCTCCCATCTTTTCATAGGTGTTTTTCATGTCGATGATCTGCACTCGGGGTAGAAGGGCGCAAGCGGCTCGAGAGGAGAGGATGCTTAGATGGTATTTCCCTTTTTGAGCATTGGTATAGGATTCGAGAGAGGGGGTCGCACTTCCAAGGATCACGGTGGCCCCTTCGAGCTGCGCTCGCATAACAGCGACGTCTCTTCCATGATAGCAGGGGGGCTCATCGCTTTGCTTATAGGAGCTGTCGTGCTCTTCATCGACGATAATAAGGCCAAGATTTTGGGCTGGAGCGAAAATAGCCGATCGGGCTCCCACGACGATTTGTGTCTGGTTTTTGAGAAGATTGTCCCAGGCAGCACTGCGCTCTCCTAGACTTTTTTGATGGTGGAGGACGGCGATTTTTTGTTGGAATCTGGCGCGCAGGCGCTCAATTGTCTGTGACGTGAGGGCAATTTCAGGGACGAGGAGGATAGCGCTTTGTTTTTGTTCGAGCGCATATTGAATCGCCTGCATATATACTTCTGTTTTACCGCTCCCTGTGATTCCGTAGATCAGATGGGAAGCGAATTTTTTTTCATTGAGAGATCGTTTGATGGCATCTAAACAGGTACTCTGTTCTGCGTTGAGCTGTTTGGGATAGGTGGGGAAAAACTCCTCCTCAGTTAAATCTGCCATCGGCGTGGAGTCGAGGAAAAGGATCTTTTTTTTGGCGAGTGTTTCGAGAGGGCTGCGAGAGATTTTTAATTGGGATATCAGCTCTGCAACGGTCACGGGCCCTTTAGCCAAAGAGAGGGCTTCAATCAATTGGGCATGCATAGCGGAGGGCTTTATCCCGAGTTGAATAAAGGCCTCTTCGCGGGTCATTAAGAGCGAAACGGTTTGGGTTAGCTTTTGTTTCACCTCTTTACGCACGTGGGGAGGGACAAAACATTTCAACACTTTTTGCAGCGGAGTAGCGTAATAGCGGGACATCCATTGGGCGAGATTCCATAAGGGCTCAGACAAAGCCCCTTCAGGGACAATTAGCCGGTGGATGGGTCTGACCTGTTTATAGACGCTCTTTTTTTTTATGGCCGCGATCGTCCCCTGTTTTAAGGTGGTTTTTAGCGGCACTTCAACGCGTGCGCCCACCTGAATACGAGAGGCTAAATGGGGAGGGACTGAATAGTCGAGCGGTCTCGCTAAGCTGTTTTCAAGGAGGACCTCTACGAAGAGGGGAGTTTCTGACATAGGGCCTTCCAGAGGGAGCGCTTGAGTAAAGGGTCTTTGAGATAGAGCGATAGGTCGGGAAGGAGGAAGAGGGGGACTGCTCCAAGCAACCTCACCCCTTGTCCTGGCGCTTCTCGGTAATGTTGCATAAGACCTGTAAGCTGCCAGAGAGAATAGTCGCAGGCAATCACATATTTTAGATGGGGAACTGAGAGGAACGATTCCCACTGCTTTTCTTTTTCGATCGTTTCCGCCTGGACGATGCGAGCGGATCCGAACACGATGCCGATGGCTTTTGCGATCTGTTCTAAGAGAGCCCTTTGCTCGGGAGGTTCGGAAAAGGAGAGGATGGAGATGGGGGCCGTTTGGTTATTTGTTTTCCAGCGGGTGGCTATTTTTTTAGCCGTCTCATCCCCGGGAATCTCCTCTAAAATGGGTGCCGAGGGGGCAATTTTTTTCCAAATTTTTCGCATCTCTTCAAAATTTTCGGGCGCCGAGCTGAACTGCGGAGCTGACTGCCATTGAGCTTTTTCAACCGGAGTTACGGGTTTAATCGGAGGCGCTGCATGAAGAACTCCTTCTTGAAAAGAAGGAATTCCTCCGCTCCGGCAAGGGGCGGCGAGTTCCTCGCCATCTGGCCTTGAAGGACCAGATTCTAATCGAGCTGCCCGTGTAACGATTTTTACTTCAGGCGCTGGCAGCGCCGGGATAGGTGGCGTGGCCGGTTCTTTAACGATCGGCTTGGGGAGGGGAGCTTTTTTTTCTACAAGGGGGGTATATTGTTTCCGAAAATAGTCACACTCCTCGACAGAGGCTAAAACTNNTAAAACGGGGGTAAAGGGGTATTCCTCGAGGTGAGCGAGAGCGGCTCGAATCAGAGTTAAGGCTTCGGATGTGACGGAGGGCATAATTCCTTCTCCCATTCAAGAGTATCGATTAGTGCTTTGTGTTTGGCAAAGAAATCGAGAAATCCCCTACGGGCATATCCATCATAGAGAGCGGCCCTCAGCTCTCGGGGCCCTTTCGGAAATAGCCGGTTGAGCACTTTTTCTACCGTCCGAT